>NZ_JBMRGR010000007.1:0-135850 GCF_049384045.1 Enterococcus diestrammenae | reverse complement strand
AAAATAGCTCTAATCTCACTAAATTTTAGTGAGACTAGGGCTATTTGTCGATGCGTTGGATTATTTCCCGCTTACGATGAAAAGTCATGGATGAGGCGTACTCATTGATCCAGTAGCACGAGTCTTAAGAAAAAAAACGATTCCCAAGGAGTGCAATTGCTCCCGTGGGAATCGTTTTTTTGTCGTAAAAAGACTGATAAAAACTAAGCATCAATTTTTGGTAAAACAGGATCCTCTGTCTAATGGACTCACAACGCATCGTCGGTAAAACTCAAAGGGGACAAGGCTAATCAAAGAAAGTGTAGTAGAGGGTCCGGATGGCTAATTTTTCTTGTTCTTTGTGGATCCCAAACATGATGCTGACCTCTGAGGAGCCTTGGTTGATCATTTCCAAGTTGATCCGTTTGCGGGCTAGGGCTGCGGTGCTTTCGGCAGTAACCCCCACTCGTTGGCGCATACCTTCTCCGACCACCATGATCATGGAAAGGTCATGGGTGATGCGCAGTTCATCAGGATCGATTTCATAAGCAATTTTCCGCATCAACTGCTCCTGCAATTCATCGTCCAGTTGATTGCTGCGGATAACGATGGAGATATCATCGATTCCAGAAGGCATGTGTTCATAACCAATCCCAAATTCTTCCAAAATCGTTAGGACTTTCCGAGTGAAGCCGACTTCTCTATTCATCAAATATTTGCTGATGTAAATCATGCTGAAGCCTTCATCGCTGGCAATGCCGATGACGGGTTTTTCGTGTTGGTCGCGATTGGGGATGATTTTGGTCCCCTGGCAGTTGGGATTGTTAGTATTTTTGATCACTACGGGAATTTTTGCGCGAAACGATGGCATCAAGGCTTCGTCATGGAAGACGCTAAATCCGGCATAAGCCAGTTCCCGCATTTCTCGGTAAGTCAGTTCTTTGATGATTTCTGGATGGTGGATATAGCCGGGATGCGCGGCATAAATCCCGTCCACATCAGTGAAGTTTTCGTACAAATCGGCTTTGACACCTGCTGCCACGATGGAGCCGCTGATGTCTGAGCCCCCCCGGGAAAAGGTGCAGATATTGCCTTCTTCAGTGTAGCCAAAGAAACCAGGAATGACTAAGACCGCCTCGCTATCCGCCCACTTCTTGATTTTGCGATAAGCTTTATATAAGACTCGGGCATTACCAGGTTCATCGGTCACTAAGATCCCTAAATCTTTGGGATTGATATAGCGGGCATTGACGCCTTCTGCCTGTAAAATACCGGCAATCAGCTTGGCATTATTGTCTTCCCCGCGACTGAGGATATGGTCATAGAGGTGGGGATTGTTCTCGATGGGAAGCTGATTGACTACTTCCAAATCCAAATGAATCGCAGCTAAATGCTCTTCGCCAATCCCAAAGGCCTCACCAATTTCACGAAAGCGAGAGAAAATTTCTTCAATCAACGGTGTGAGACTTTTATGAGCTAATTTTCGTTCGTAAAGTTGGATCAATAAATCCGTGACTTTGATATCAGCGCTATCCCGCTTCCCTGGTGCGGAGACGACGACAAACCGCCGTGCGTCATCCGTTTTGACAATGTCCACGACCTTGCGAACCTGGCCACTAGAAGCCAGCGAACTACCCCCAAATTTGATAACTTTCATATTTATCTACCCCTTTTACGTTTGTCTCAAGCGCCAACCCACCGACGCCAGCAAGCAAAATTACGTATTATTTTTAGAGTACAAAAAACTGATGGAAAAAGCAAGATGATTTCCAATAAATTGTCAGAAAAATGAAAAATTTGAAGAGGGGCTGGCTAAAAAAATAAGGAAAAGGGAAGAAGCTTTTGGCGAAATGACGGGCAATAATTGCGAAAAACGGAGGTAGTTAAAAAGCAATGGTTGCAAAATGCCTGAAAGTTTTTTATGATTGCTAGTGCTAGTCGATAGGCTTTGTGCTATAATCTAGCGTAGGTGCCTTTTAGGGTAATCAGGCTTTTTCAGCTGAATTTCCTTAAATTAATGTACATAAAATCGCCTATTTTTCAGGCATAACCCTACACCTAGATTGAATCAAGTATTTGAATGCGGAGGAGACCATCAATGTCTACACAAGTTATCATCGGAATCATCATCGCCATCATTTTAGTGGCGGCCATTTTATATGGTATCGGCTTTGTCATGAGAAAGAAAAATCAAGACAAGCTCCACGAACTGGAAAAACGGCGGGAAGCCTTGTTTGACTTACCTGTGTTAGAAGAAGTCGACGATGTGAAAAAAATGCATTTGGTGGGGCAAAGTCAAAATACCTTCCGTGATTGGAACCAAAAATGGACTGACATTTCAACCTCTTCCTTTGCTGAATTGGAAAGTCAAATTTTTGAAGTGGAAAGTTTAAATGAAACTTTCCGTTTTATGAAAGCCAAAGCAGCGATTGTCGATGCAGAAGACACCATGAATCAAATGGAAACCGAAGTGGAAGAAGTCCGCAACGGGTTGAAAGAATTGCGGGAGTCAGAAGAACGCAATTCCCTGAAAGTCCAAAAAGCGCTCGATGTCTACGAAGAGTTAAAACAAAAGCTTCGTGACCAAGGGGAAGAATACGGACCGGCTTATTCAGAATTACAAAAACAACTGAAAAACATCGAAATTGAATTTACCCAGTTTGTCACGTTGAACACGTCTGGTGATCCGGTAGAAGCTCGGGAAGTCCTAGAACAAGCTGAACAACACACTTACGAATTAGAAGACACCATGGCCAAAATTCCTGCTGTCTATGAAGAATTAAATAAAACCTTCCCTGATCAATTGAAAGAAATTCAAGAAGGTTACCAAAAATTATTGGCGGATCATTATGTCTTTCCTGTAGAAAACTTCCAAGGTGAAATCGACCGCGTGAAAAAACGGGTTCAAACGTCTTTAGGCGACTTGGAAAAAACCGAAGTGCACACGGTGGAAGTGGCTAGCCGCGACACTGCCAGTGCCATCGATGCCTTGTATACGGTGATGGAACGAGAAATCAGCTCCCGTGGCTATGTCTTCAAAAACCGTCCCGTGGTGGAGGAATACATCCAACATGCCAATAAAAACAATCACCAGTTACTGATTGAAATCGATCATACCTCCCAAAGCTATACATTGAATCACAACGAACTTGGCAAAGTTCGTGGTTTCCAACAAGAAATCGATGAATTGGATCGTCAAAAAAATGTCCTTCATCCAAAATTGGATAATCACGAGGTGGCTTATTCAGAAGCCCAAACCTTCTATAAAGATGCCTACAAGATTTTAGATGACGTGGAAAGCCAACAAGTGGAAATCGACAATAGTCTGCGGGAACTGCGTCAAGGGGAACAAGAAGCCCAGCAAAAAGTGGAACAATATGAATTCCGTCTTCGGAACCTAAAACGCTTTGTGGAAAAACAACGCTTGCCAGGCTTGCCAGGAGATTACTTGGAATCCTTCTTCATGGCGACCGACCGAGTAGAAGATTTAAGCAAATCCTTGAATAAAATCCGGGTCAACATGTTGGAAGTCAACCAACTAGTTAAAGAATGCGAAACGGATATCAAAGGGTTGGAAACAAAAACCAATGATTTGGTAGATGCGGCGGCATTGACGGAACAAATGATGCAATATGCCAACCGTTACCGTCATTCCCATCCAGAAATCAAAGCGGCTATCGACCGGAGCTTGAGCTTGTTTAGCAAAGACTACAAATACCAAGCGGCTCTGGATGAAATAGGCCAAGCATTGGAACGCGTGGAACCCGGCGCATTTAAACGGATTGAATCGTTCTACTTCAACAATCGTGATTTAGTTTAATCGAAAAGATAAGGATTGAGCCTCAAAACGTGGCTCAATCCTTTTTTCATAACTTAGTGACTTAAAGCTAAGTATCATATATTGGGATTTTGGAAGGAGAGTATGGGCTTATTCTGAGATTATGAAAAAGGTGACACTTCCCTCTTTAAAAAGCGGTAGGGCTGTTTTGATTTGGTAGGCACTAATTGCTTGCAAGGAAATATTTTAAGTATTTATTGACGTCTAGATATCACCAACTGACTTCCCCAGCTAACCCAACGTCCTCTTGCCCCTCTTTGCTACAGCTGAGAGACAGCCACCAGATGGGCTGACGGATTCTTAACAGACCATTGGTAAACTCTTAAGACAAAGCTTGCTCCCTTGAAAGCCGGGAAAACAACGTATATAATGAATAAGAATTTTTCTCGCCAAAAGTTGATTGACGATTGGTTGAGAAGACTGTTGCCAGACTGGAAGTGCTTCGGCTTGGCAAAGGAGAAAGGATTTTTCAGATGATTTACTTCGATAATAGTGCCACCACTGCGATCCATCCCTTGGCGTTGGATGCGTATGTGAAAACTAGCCAAAAAATAATCGGCAATCCCTCTAGCCTTCACGATTTAGGCTCACAGGCCAGCCGTTTGCTGCTTCAAGCCCGCAAGCAAATCGCGGGGTTGCTAGCTGTTGCGCCTCACGAAATCTGGTTTACCTCAGGGGGGACAGAAGGGGACAACTGGGTGCTGAAGGGAACGGCGCTTGCCAAAAAAGCTTATGGCAACCATATCATTATCTCTGCTGTGGAACACCCCGCAGTTTCTGAAACAGCTGCCCAATTGGCCACTCTCGGCTTTGATGTCGATATCGCACCGGTGGATCACCAAGGATTTGTCGATGTATCTGCTTTGGCTAAACTAATCCGCAAAGAGACGATTTTAGTTTCGGTGATGGCGGTGAACAATGAAGTCGGGATGATTCAACCGATTGCGGCAATCAGCGACTTACTGCAAGCCTATCCGAAAATCCATTTCCATGTGGATGCCGTGCAAGCCATTACCAAAGTTCCACAAGACTTGTGGCTGACTGATCGAGTGGATTTTGCGACTTTTTCTGCCCATAAATTTCATGGTCCCCGGGGCGTCGGCTTTATTTTTTGGCGGGAAGGGCGAAAACTGGCACCTTTACTAACGGGTGGTGGTCAGGAAGAAAACCATCGTAGTGGCACGGAAAATGTGCCCGCGATTGTCGCGATGGCAAAAGCGCTGCGGTTATCCATCGAGAAAAAAGCCCAACGTCCGGAACATGTCGCGACTTTGAAAGCCTATCTCATGGAAGAACTAGCCAAATTTGACAAAGTAACAATTTATTCAGGAGTAGCAAACTTTGCCCCTCATATCTTATGCTTTGGTCTAAAAGGGATTCGTGGCGAGGTTATGGTCCATGCCTTGGAAGAAAAGCAGATTTTCATCTCCACCACTAGTGCTTGTTCTTCCCGCAGTAAGACGGAAAGCAGTACCCTCCATGCCATGAAAATCCCCGAAGCCTATGCCACTACGGCCGTGCGGGTGAGCCTTGATGAAAGCAATACGATGGCCGAAGTGGAACAATTTTTGATCATCTTCAAACAACTTTACCAAAAATTTTCAAAAATCAATTAAGAAATTAGCGAGGCAATCCTTGCTTCCAACTAAAGGGGAAACGAACGTGAATTTGAACTATACCGAAATTATGGTGCGCTATGGCGAGCTATCCACGAAGGGCAAAAATCGCCGCAGTTTTATTATGCGTCTGGCGGAAAACGTCAAGGGGGCCTTGTCGGCACATCCTGAGATCACTGTGAAAGCTGATCGTGACCGGATGCACCTCTACCTTAATGGCGCTGAGGCAGCACCAATTATTGAAAAACTACCGAAAGTCTTTGGGATTCAAAATTTTTCCCCAAGTATCCGCGTGGAAAAAGACCTGGACGTCATCATCACAGCGGTCCAAGATGTTATGAAAAAGATTTATACCGGCTCTGAAACCTTTAAAATCACCGCCAAACGCAGTGACCACGATTTTATCCAAAACTCCGATGAATTGAATCAAACATTGGGAGCAGCAGTTTTCCGAGCAATTCCAGGAATCAAAGCCCAAATGAAAAAGCCAGATATCAATTTACGGGTGGAAATCCGTGCAAACGGGGCCTACTTATCCTATGAAACGATTCAAGGTGCCGGGGGCTTGCCAGTAGGAACTAGTGGTCGCGGTATGCTGATGTTGTCAGGTGGGATTGACTCGCCAGTTGCCGGTTATCTAGCCATGAAACGTGGGGTAGAGATTGAGGCGGTGCATTTTGCTTCGCCGCCTTACACCAGTGAACAAGCCTTGCAAAAAGCCAAGGATCTAACGGCTAAGCTGACACCTTATGTCGGACAAATTCAGTTTATCGAAGTGCCTTTTACCGAAATCCAAGAAGAAATCAAGCACAGTGTGCCTCAGGGCTATTGGATGACCTTGACTCGTCGGTTTATGCTGCGAATCACCGATGAAATCCGCCAACTGCGTCGTGGCCTAGTCATTATCAATGGCGAGTCTTTGGGACAAGTAGCCTCCCAAACCTTGCAATCCATGGTAGCGATCAATGAAGTGACAGCGACACCGATTATTCGGCCAGTGGTAACGATGGATAAGTTGGAAATCATCGATATCGCGCAAGCAATCGACACTTTCCAATTGGCGATTCAACCGTTTGAAGATTGCTGTACGATTTTTGCACCACCACAACCAAAAACCCGGCCAAATTTGGAAAAAGTGCATTATTACGAAGCGCGGTTAGACGTCGAAGGCATGATTGCCCGAGCGGTTGCCGACATCAAAATCGAAGCCATCAGCCCAGTCTCTGAAAATGCGGACATGGCTGCCGAATTTGCTGATTTGCTTTAGTCAAATAGTCGGTCAATTTACTAAATAAGCTAGTGAACCTTGGCATGGAAGGCCATCAAGGTTTGCTGGCTTTTTTGCGGTGCAGTTTCTAAAAGCGCGACAGGCACCAGAGTCAGGGGGGCCTTTTAGCTGCTAGAAAAAAGTCTTCATAAGTGGTCAGATTTTCACACATACTCGGCCCAAAAGTGACGAGTCGGTCTGGATTCGATTGGTAGAGTTAATAGGTGGTATGAATCTTTGTGAATCAATGGATAAAAATCTTGCGTATCGTTAGAGGCCGTGCTACACTAACTATGTGAAAAAACGAACAAAGGAGCTTCCAAGAATGGATGAACTCAATTTAAAAAATGTACCAAAAGCCACAGCCAAGCGTTTGCCATTATATTTACGTTATTTGAATATGCTTCAAGATGCAGGGGTGACTCGCATCAAATCCAAAGAATTCAGTGAGGTTACGCAAGTTCCTTCAGCGACGATTCGGCGAGATTTCTCACATTTGGGAGAATTGGGACGTAGCGGCTATGGGTATGATGTCGCTTATTTAATCGAAGTTTTTAATCAAATTTTGGATACAAATGAGGAAAAACGCATTGCCTTGGTGGGCTTTGGGAACCTAGGAAAAGCCTTAGCCAACAATAATTTTCGGCGCAATTCCAACCTGAATATCATCGCCATTTTTGACAATAATCCCGACTTAGTGGGTAAGGAAATCGATGGACATCTGGTCTATCCCATGAGTGATTTTCAAGAGAAGGTGACGGAAATGGGTATCACCGTGGCGATCTCCACTGTGCCTAGTCAGTTTTCACAAATAGCTGTGGATCAGATCGTGGCGGCGGGGATTACTGCCATCTTGAATTTTGCCCCAGACCGGGTGGATGTGCCCAATGATGTGCATGTGCAGTACATCGACTTGACGACTGAGCTCCAAACCTTAATCTTCTTTGATCAAAACTACCAGAAGAAGGTGGCAGCAAAAGTCTGATCCCTTGTTTGACTTTCAGAAATTTCCATTGTAGAATGACTTAAGACATAGAACAAGAGGAGTAACCCGACAAACACTGGCCTAGAGAAGAGATCCTTGGCTGTAAGATTTCTCCAGTGGCAGGGTGAAGGTAGCTTGGGAGTTTCTCACTGAAGATCGCAAGTCGATTGGTAGGCTGAGACGAGTCGTGCCCGTTATTGCACGTCAAAGAGGCAGCCAGAGATGTTGGTTGCAAATTAGGTGGTACCGCGTAAATTGCGCCCTAGTGTGAGAAATCATGCTAGGGCTTTTTTATTTATCATAAGCTTAAACCAGAGATTTGGGGAAGCAAGCGACACAGCCCATCAGCCTTAAGTTTCGCGAGCTAAAGGCATAGGTTCTCACCTAGCGAATCTAGCAAAAACACTTTTCCCAAGCACCCACAAGATGTTCAATAAATGAAAAACGGAGGAAACCTGATGACTGACAATCTATCCACTAAGTACAATCCCCAAGAAGTCGAAGCTGGTCGCTACCAAGACTGGTTGGATCATGATCTTTTTAAACCCAATGGCAATCCGGAGGCCAAACCTTATTCCATCGTGATTCCCCCACCAAATGTAACGGGGAAACTGCATTTGGGCCATGCGTGGGATACGACGTTACAAGATATGATTATCCGCCAAAAACGGATGCAAGGCTTTGATACCTTATGGCTACCAGGGATGGACCATGCGGGGATTGCGACCCAAGCAAAAGTTGAAGAAAAATTACGGGAACAAGGAGTTTCTCGCTATGATCTTGGCCGGGAAAAATTTGTCGACCAAGTATGGGAATGGAAAGAAGAATACGCTGGCCATATCCGAGAACAATGGGCAAAAATGGGCCTGTCTTTGGATTATAGTCGGGAACGCTTTACCTTGGATGAGGGTTTATCACAAGCGGTGCGCAAAGTCTTTGTCGGCTTGTATGAAAAAGACTTGATCTACCGTGGCGAATACATCATCAACTGGGATCCCCAAGCTCGGACCGCTTTGTCGGATATCGAAGTCATCCACAAAGATGTGGAAGGTGCCTTTTACCATATGACTTATCCGCTGGCTGATGGCACTGGCGTGGTGGAAATCGCCACCACCCGTCCGGAAACGATGTTAGGGGATACCGCGGTGGCTGTCCATCCAGATGATGAACGCTACCAAGCCTTGATCGGCAAAAACGTTATTTTGCCTTTGGTGGACAAAGAGATTCCGATTATTGCAGACGAATACGTAGATATGGAATTTGGGACAGGTGTTGTAAAAATTACCCCGGCTCATGATCCAAATGACTTTGAAGTGGGCAATCGTCATGATTTGCCACGGGTCAACGTCATGAACGATGATGGCTCCATGAATGATTTAGCCGGTAAATATGCCGGGCTGGATCGGTTCGCCGCTCGTAAACAAGTCGTGAAAGACTTGGAAGAAATCGGTCGCTTAGTCAAAATCGAAAAAATGGTGCATAGTGTCGGGCATTCCGAACGAACCGGTGTCGTGGTAGAACCCCGCTTGTCGACGCAATGGTTTGTCCGCATGGCCCCTCTCGCTCAAGAAGCGATTGCTAACCAAGAGACAGCAGACCGGGTGGACTTTTACCCTCCACGTTTCAACCAAACCTTCTTGCAATGGATGGAAAACGTCCATGATTGGGTAATCTCACGGCAGTTGTGGTGGGGACACCGCATCCCAGCTTGGTACAACAAAACAACTGGGGAAATGTATGTGGGGATGGAAGATCCGAAAGATCCCGAAAACTGGGAACAAGATCCAGATGTCTTGGATACTTGGTTTAGTTCCGCTTTGTGGCCATTTTCCACCATGGGTTGGCCAGATGAAGAAGCGGCCGACTATCAACGGTATTTCCCAACGAATACGCTAGTGACTGGTTACGATATCATCTTCTTCTGGGTGAGTCGCATGATCTTCCAAAGCTTGGAATTCACCGGACAAGCGCCTTTCAAAAACGTATTGATGCATGGGTTGATCCGTGACGAACAAGGCCGCAAGATGAGTAAATCCCTTGGCAATGGGATCGATCCGATGGAAGTCATCGACCAATATGGCGCCGATGCTTTGCGGTGGTTCTTGTCTAACGGTTCGGCACCTGGCCAAGACGTCCGCTTTAGCTATGAAAAAATGGATGCTGCTTGGAACTTTATCAATAAAATCTGGAACGCTTCTCGTTTTGTGTTGATGAACGTTGCAGGCATGGATTATGCAGACCTAGATTTGACGGGAGAGAAAACAGTGGCTGACCGCTGGATTTTGACTCGTCTCAATGAAACAGTCGCTAAAGTGACGGAACTCTTCGACCGCTTCGAATTTGGTGAAGCCGGGCGTCAGCTGTATAACTTTATCTGGGATGACTTCTGTGACTGGTATATCGAAATGAGTAAAGAAGTCTTGTACGGTGAAAACGAGACAGCCAAAGCTACTAATAAGAGTGTCTTGGTTTATACTTTGGATCAAATCTTACGTTTGTTGCATCCAATCATGCCATTTGTGACAGAAGAGATCTGGAGCAAGTTGCCACATGTGGGGGAATCCTTAGTGGTCGCTGAGTATCCAGTAGTGCATCCAGAGTTTGATGATGAGGCTGCCGTGAAAGGGATGGCTACGTTGATCGAATTGATTCGCTCTGTCCGAAACATTCGTGCAGAAGTCAATACACCGTTGTCCAAACCGATTACCTTACTGATTCAAACTAGCGATCCAGAAATCGACCAATTCTTGCGCAATAACCAAAACTACTTGCAACGTTTCTGTAACCCAGAAACCTTGACGATTACTAGCGATTTGGAAGCGCCAGAGCTAGCGATGTCCGCTGTTTTGACCGGCGCGACGATTTACTTGCCACTGGCTGGTTTGATCGATATCCAGGAAGAAATTGCTCGTCTGGAAAAAGAATTGGACAAATGGAACAAAGAAGTCAAACGGGTTCAAGGAAAACTGGCCAACGAACGTTTCGTCGCCAATGCCCCGGAAGCTGTCGTAGCCGAAGAACGCAATAAAGAAAAAGACTACTTGGACAAACAACAAGCAGTTACTCAACGAATTGCCCAATTGAAAATGATGGGTTAACATAGTGAAAAGACTGCTTTCGGTTTGACCGAAGCAGTTTTTTTCCATCGAAATCATTTTTTATTTATGTTAATTTAGGCTTTGAAACCAAACTCGGCTAAAATTACGAGTTAGAGGGAGAAAAAAATGACTAGCAAAAAAATTAGTATGCCCCGCTATCAACAAATCGCCATAGCACTAGCTGAACGGATCGTCCAAAATCGTTACCATGAAGGTGAAAAAATTCACGCTCGTTCCACGTTGGCTTCAAATTTTAACGTCTCACCAGAAACTGCTCGTAAAGCAATCAATGTACTAGTGGATTTGGATATTATGGAAGTACGGCATGGTAGTGGTGCCTATGTTGCTTCCCGTGCTAAAGCAGAAAACTTTCTTACCCAGTATCATGAAGTGCGTTCAATCCAAGAAACAAAAGGAGAGATTTTAGCTAGCGTAAAACGTCAACAGCAGGAATTAGAAAACTTTTCCACCCTCTTAGATAGCTTAGTAAACCAAACAAAACGCATTCAACATACAGCGCCATTTATTCCCTACCAGATTCTGTTGACAGATAAAGCCTTGCATCTGAATGCTTCAATTGGTGAGTTGAATATTTGGCAACAAACTGGGGCTACTATCGTTGCGCTGCAGCATGACGAGCGTTTGTTATTATCACCAGGTCCATATGCCAAATTTGAAGAAGGGGAAACAGTATTTTTTGTTGGTGATGAACTCTCCGTACAACGGGTACATCGGTTCTTTTATCTCGAGTAATAGCATAGCGACGGCTGATTAGGACGTATATATTGTTGTGTTAATCAGTAAGAGCCGCCCTTTAAAAAAGATAGAGCACCTTCTTTGACAAACTGACCACACGATGTTAATCTAGTGTGGTCAGTTTTTTTGAGGTCATTTCCAAATATGAGATTAAATTGCTGGAAGAGGCCGTCTTTTTTTGTAAAAAAATGAAAAAATAGTTGAAAAGTATCTGAAAAAAAGAAGTATTCTGCGGTACAGAGAATAATTTGAGAGGAGTGTCAATCAATTGGCAAAAGTCAAAGTTGAACATTTAACAAAAGTTTTTGGCAAAAGAAAACAACAAGCCTTAAATCTGGTTTCACAGGGAAAGTCAAAAACTGAAATACTAGAAGAAACAGGTGCCACAGTTGGGGTTTACGATGCAAGTTTTGAGGTTGAAGAAGGGGAAATCTTCGTTATTATGGGACTTTCTGGTTCCGGAAAGTCAACGATGATTCGTTTGTTAAACCGGCTAATTGATCCTACGAGTGGTGAAATCTACATTGATGATGAAAATATCGCTAAGATGAATAAAGAAGAGCTGCAAGAAGTACGTCGCCATAAATTAAATATGGTATTTCAAAGTTTTGCCCTCTACCCTCATCGAACGATTCTCGAAAATACTGAGTTGGGTTTAGAGCTTCGTGGAGTTTCAAAAGAAGAACGCCAACAACGGGCAGAACAAGCTTTGGCAAATTCAAGTTTATTATCATTTAAAGATCAATATCCCGATCAATTATCTGGTGGGATGCAACAGCGAGTCGGTTTGGCGCGAGCTTTGGCGAATGATCCTGAAATTTTACTGATGGACGAAGCTTTTTCAGCTTTAGATCCGTTGATTAGGCGTGAGATGCAAGATGAACTGTTGGATTTACAAGAAAATGTTCGGAAAACGATTATCTTTATTACCCATGATTTAAATGAAGCACTGCGGATTGGTGATCGAATTGCGTTGATGAAAGATGGGCAAATTATTCAAATCGGTACAGGGGAAGAAATATTGACAAATCCTGCCAACCAATATGTACGAGACTTTGTTGAAGATGTCGATCGCTCCAAAGTGTTGACAGCAAAAAATATAATGGAACCTGCCATCACTATGAATATCGAAAGTGATGGACCAAATGTCGCCTTGAATCGAATGCGTAAAGAAGGCGTTAGTATGCTGTTGGTAGTGGATAAAAAGCGCCAATTAAAAGGTAGCTTAACGGCTTTGAAAGCTTTAGAAGCTAGACGAGACCAACTGGATGTCCATGATGTCATTGATAAAAATGTTCGTAAAATTAAAGAAGATATGCTTGTTACAGATATCTTTAATGTCATCAAGGATGCCGAAGCACCACTTGCTGTAGTGGACAAAAATGATAAATTAAAAGGTGTCGTGATTAGAGGTAGCGTGATTGAAGCGTTAACGGAGTCAACTGAAAAGGAGTGTGATACGAATGAATAGTTTCTTACAACAAAGCATACCAGTGGCAGATTGGGTAGAACAATTTACTGATTGGCTGACGGCTACTTTTGCGGGTGTTTTCTCGGTGATTCAAACAGTTGGACAAGCAGTGATGGATACAGTCACCAATACTTTATTAGTCATTCCGCCGATTCTCTTTATCCTACTACTAACTGGATGTGCATTACTGGTTTTCAAAAAAGTAGGCTTGACTATCTTGACGTTTATTGGGCTGCTATTCATCTATAATCAAGGATTATGGAACGATTTGATGAATACTGTTACGTTGGTCCTTATTGCTAGTTTATTATCCATTATTATTGGGATTCCACTAGGGGTTTTGATGGCTAAGAACCAAAAGGCCAATGTGATTATTTCACCACTACTTGATTTTATGCAAACAATGCCAGCTTTTGTTTATTTGATTCCAGCGGTAGCTTTTTTCGGAATTGGAATGGTACCTGGGGTCTTTGCCTCAGTTATCTTTGCTTTACCTCCTACCGTCCGTATGACAAACTTAGGCATTCGGCAAATCCCTACAGAATTAGTAGAAGCGACGGATTCCTTTGGGAGTACCGGAAAGCAAAAGCTGTTTAAATTAGAATTGCCATTAGCTAAAGGAACGATTATGGCTGGGGTAAATCAAACGATGATGTTGGCTTTATCCATGGTCGTAACAGCTTCTATGATTGGTGCTCCTGGCTTGGGGCGTGGCGTTTTGTCGGCATTACAACAAGCTCAAGTCGGTAATGGTTTTGTCAATGGGTTGGCACTGGTGATTTTAGCAATCATCATCGATCGCTTTACACAAGGGCTAAATAAACCTAAACAAGAGCGCAACAAAAAAGTAACTACAAGTAAAAAATGGTTTCGTCTAGGTGCCCTCGCAGCAATTGTAGCCATCATCGCTGCAGTCGCATTTTCTGGAGGTACCTCAAATTCAAAAAAAATTCACTTGTCCTATGTAGAATGGGATACTGAAATTGCCTCGACTCATGTCATTGCTGAGGTGCTAAAACAAGAAGGCTATGAGGTAGAAATGACCCCCCTAGATATGACAGTAATGTGGCAGTCTGTGGCTAATGGGGAAACAGATGGGATGGTAGCGGCTTGGTTACCAACTACCCATCAAGCTCAATATGAAAAGTATCAAGATCAGTTAGAGGATTTAGGGGAAAATTTAGCTGGTGCAAAGCTAGGCTTAGTCGTCCCAAGCTATATGTCAGCTGATAGTATTGAAGACTTAACAAGTGAAGCGAATCAGACCATCACCGGTATCGAACCTGGTGCAGGAGTGATGAAAGCCGCCGAAGCTACTCAACAAGCCTATCCGAATTTAGCCGATTGGGAAGTATCTTCTGCCTCATCAGGAGCAATGACCGTCGCCTTGGGTAAGGCTATCAAAAATCAAGAGCCGATTGTAATTACTGGTTGGTCTCCCCACTGGATGTTTGCTAAATATGATTTGAAATATTTAGCAGATCCAAAAGGGACAATGGGGGATGCGGAAAGTATCCATACGATGGCGCGTATTGGTTTGGAACAAGATCAACCAGAAGCTTATCAAATCTTAGACAACTTTCATTGGGACCAAGCAGACATGGAGAGTGTGATGTTAGCAATTAATTCTGGTGCTACGCCACAAGAAGCTGCTAAAGAATGGGTAACAAACAATCAGGACAAAGTTGACCAATGGTTAAAATAACCCTCAGTTACGCTCTTAGTAATTAAAGAGTAACGGCATCATTAACTGCTAATTATGGATTAGTAGTTGGTGATGCCGTTTTATAATACCAAGTCTAGCAATGTCTGGCTTCACGAACTAGCGGCCTTAATTCTCGAGAGCTGAAGGAGGTCCTTCAGCCTTTCTAATAGATAAGAAACTTATAAAATTCAAACTTCATAAAGGCTGATGTCACAGAAATTAAGAGGTGTCTCATGCTATCATTTGCTCTCAAATAAGACCAAAGTCTGATTTTCTTTGATACTATGTATTGTATAGTATTGATATCCGAGAGCATAGAACTCTTAGTTTGATAAAACGAGGTGAGGATGTGGATAGTCAATTAAAGCGGGGGTTGTTGGAGTACTGTGTATTGGCCTTTTTGTTGCCGGAACCGTCTTATGGCTATGAAATTATTAAACATATTTCTCCGATTATCCATATTAGTGAATCCACCTTATATCCGATTTTGAAGCGTCTTGAAAATCAGCAACTGGTGACTACCTATAAGGAAGAATACAGTGGACGCTTGCGAAAGTATTATCGAATCACGGCAAAAGGTGAGGAGAAATTACGGATTTTTTATAAAGGCAAAGATAGTGTCGTGGGTATCTATGAATATATTGGAGGGAGACTGGAAAATGGATAGGAAGCAATTTTTGGCGGCTTTAATTGGTTATTTGCCTCAAGACATTGAGGAAATGGAGAAATCGGAGTTTCTGGAATACTACGATACCTTGATCCGAGATTTTGTCGCGGATGGCTATACTGAGGAAGAAGCGATAGCCATGATTGGGGATCCAAGAGAAGTCGTCGCTCAGGCAGAATTTACCCAAGTAAGGACGGCTTTTCCCCGCTATCGTGAAAAACAGCGGCTGAGCGTTGGTATCTTGCTCTTATTGATTTTAGGTTTTCCTTTGTGGGGGAGTTTGTTGCTAGCTGCAGTTTGTTTGCTATTTTCTGCTTATTTGTTATTATGGACGCCATTATTAGTTATCGCCAGTTTAGCTTTTGGATTTACTCTCGGGGGTGGCGGAGCGATGTTGTTGAGTCCACTAGCCTTTTTTGATGGCTTGGCTATTGGAATGGCCCAACTAGGTAGTGGCATGCTACTGTTAGGTTTAGGCTTCGTCTGTTGTTATTTGACTCGCAGATGTTTAACGTGGAGTATTGTGATTACGAAAAATACGTTGGGTTTCTTTGCCAATTTACTGAAAAGGAGTGTGGCAGGCTATGGCTTCTAAGAAATTTTGGCAAATCACGGGTGGACTCGTGGTTTGCGGGATCCTGTTGTTATTGCTGGCGTTCCTCTTAGTCAGAGGCGATCTATCCCAACTACGTTTTGGAGAAACCCATTGGTACCGGACCTTTCATTTTTAAATCAACGAAAAACCTCAGCTGTCAGGAATTGTCTTCTTTCCTAGTGGCTGGGGTTTTTACTTGCCTTTTAGACTAAAAGATCACTGGACGCCACTCGAACTCTTGACAACTAAAGGAGTGGGACTGTCGGCTTGTATTTGCTTAAAAAAGTCAGGATTAGATTGTTAAAAATAATGTCAAAGGCGGAATTTCTGATATTTCCGCTACCAAGGCGGGCAAGGGGGAGGGCTTTTTGATATAATGAGGATGCTTTAGGGAAATGGCTGTCTTGTTTTGAGAAGACGGACTAAAACGAGGTGCATAAAATGGTAAAAACAGGAAAAGAAGCAATTGCATGGATTCATAGTCGCTTACCTTTTGGTTCACGACCAGGGTTGGACCGCGTGGAGGCATTATTAGCGCTAGTCGATCATCCAGAAGAGCAGGTCCCGACGATTCATATTGCTGGTACCAATGGCAAAGGCTCCACCGTTAGCTATTTGGCAGCTATTTTGGAGGACGCTGGCCTGACTGTCGGAACGTTTACCTCCCCTTTCATCGAATCTTTCAATGAACGTATTGCCATCGACGGCCAGCATATTGCCGATGAAGACCTAGTGACTTTGGTGAACAAATATCAGCCCTTGGTCGCCCAGTTGGATGAAAAGCCTGATGTGGCTGGCATCACTGAGTTTGAAACCTTGACTGCCATGGCGTTGGATTATTTTTTAGAGAAAAAGGTCGATGTAGCGATTATTGAAGTCGGGCTAGGGGGCTTATTGGATTCTACCAACGTAGTGAAACCTTTATTATGTGGGATTACTACGATTGGCATGGATCACATGGATATTTTGGGAGATACCTTGGAGGAGATTGCTTTCCAAAAAGCTGGCATCATCAAACCAGGGGTTCCGGTGGTGACTGGGAATATCCCAAGCAATGCCATCGCGATTATCCAACAAGAGGCGGATAAAAAAGGCGCCCCAATGTATCGTTTCAATCAAGATTATCGCGTGCTTTACAAACATCCGGACCCGCAATGGGGAGAAGTGTTTGAATTTCTCAATGATCAGGGAAAGCTGGTGAATTTAAAAACCTCACTGTTGGGACGCCATCAACCTGAAAATGCCGGTCTGGCGATTCAAATGTACCATTGTTACTGTCAAATCAAAGGTCTGCCCATCAGTCTGATGTCGATTCGCAACGGTCTGCGAAATGTTCGTTGGCCAGCCCGGATGGAACGAGTGAGCCAAGAGCCACTGATCATCTTGGACGGGGCCCATAATCCCCATGCGATGGGGCGCTTGGTGGAAACCATGAAAAACGAGTTCAAAGAATACCGGATTCATGTCTTATTTTCCGCCTTATCCACTAAAAATGTTGATGGCATGCTGGCTCAACTATTGGAAATTCCCAATGCCCGCCTCTATGTGACGACCTTTGATTATCCAAAAGCCATCAAGCTGGACGACAATTACGAAAACACCAGTGACAAACGGGTGACAATCGTTTCCATGTGGCAGTTTGGGCTAGGGGAAATTTTGGAAAAAATGACCAATGAAGACTTATTATTAATAACCGGTTCGTTGTATTTTGTTTCCGATGTACGAAGCTTGTTATTGGAGATGGGAGGATTGGCGTATGACGACTAAAGGACTTATTTTTGATATGGATGGCTTGATTTTCGATACGGAAGCCCTTGTCTACCAAGGCAACCAACAAGCCGCAGATACCCTGGGCATCACGTATGACATGTCGGATTACTTACGCTACTTGGGCATCAGTGATGAAGAATTTGTAGTCAAAGTCCACGAAGATTACGACGAAGACTATGGGGTGGAGACAATCACTGAGTTTGTGCGCTTGTCTTATGCCAATTCAGAAAAACTATTTGCGGCCGGATTAGTCCAACTCAAACCAGGGGTAAAAGAGCTGTTGGCCTATCTCGATGCCCAACAGGTACCTAAAATTTTGGCCTCCAGCAATAATCGGCCAGCGATTGAATGGTTGCTAGCTCAGGCCGGACTCACGGATGCCTTCCCATTAATCGTCTCAGCTGAAGATGTGCCTCGAGCAAAACCCAATCCGGATATTTTTTTATTAGCCGCTGAGAAACTTCAGTTGCCCAAAGAAACGCTATTGGTACTAGAAGATTCCCAACACGGCGTCAATGCCGCCGTGGCAGCTGGCATACCCGTAATCATGGTGCCGGATTTGTTAGGACCAGACGAGGCTTTGGCCCAAAAGACGCTAGCTGTCCTGCCGGATTTACACCAAGTCTTACGCTGGTTACAAAGTTAAGTGAAAACTCCCTTGCGTATGTTCTTTTGATAAGGTGATTGGCCTTTACCAAAAGACGGATTTCCTGATAAAAGGTTGGCTGCGAGACGACCTTGATCAGGAAATCGACGGAAGGGAGTTTTTTTGATGGGAAATGGGTTTCAGCGAATTCCCCAAAGTAGTCAACCCCGGGAGCGCTTGTTAGAATATGGCCCTCAGGCGTTGTCGGATCAAGAACTTTTAGCAATTTTATTGCGTACCGGGACTGCGCAGATGAATGTGATGGAGTTAGCCGGCAGGGTGTTGTCGGTCTTTCCCTCCTTGTTTGACTTGAAATTGGCCAGCCGCGACGAACTCCAACAGATTTCTGGTGTGGGCCAGGTGAAAGCCTTGGAGCTGGTGGCGATGATTGAGCTAGGAGGACGGATTCAAAAAGCTTTACAGCCAAAAATTGGCAAGGTGCGTACGAGTGTGGACCTGGCCTTTACTTTGATGGAAGACATGAAAGATTACCAACAAGAGCATTTGGTCTGCTTGTATTTGAACACCAAAAATGAAATAGTCAAAAAGGAAACGCTGTTTATTGGCTCCCTCAATCAAAGTGTCGCTCATCCCCGGGAGATTTTTCGCGGGGCTGTGCGGGTAGCAGCGGCTCGGTTGATCATTTGTCACAATCATCCATCAGGTAATCCGACACCTAGCGAGAATGATCTTTTATTTACCCGCCGGATGAAGGAATGCGGGGAACTGATGGGTATTGAAGTCTTGGACCATTTGATTATCGGCCACCAAAGTTACGTCAGTTTGCGAGAAGAAGGTCTTTGGAATTCGTAACTGGTGGAAATAATCGAAAGGTTGTGATTTAATTTCCTTTGAATCCCAGCAAAAAGCGAACAAAAAGCTCGTAAAAACTCTGGGAAGAAAACGATGGGCTTGCATTTATCAAGATTGACGTGTAGAATGAACATTGTAATTTTGTTTGCTCCATAGAAGTGCTTAACACCCGTTAATGTTATACCTCTATCGTATGCAAGGCAATGTTACACTAAATTTGAATTGTGCACACGCACGAGAGAGGATGTATTTAACATGGAACACGGAACAGTTAAATGGTTTAACGCAGAAAAAGGCTTCGGATTTATCTCCCGCGAAGATGGCAGCGACGTATTCGTTCACTTCTCAGCTATCCAAGGCGACGGTTTCAAAACTTTGGAAGAAGGCCAAGCAGTAACTTTCGACGTTGAAGATTCAGACCGCGGCCCTCAAGCAGCAAACGTTACTAAAGACTAATATCTAAGAAACGTACCGATCATCTTTTAGGTGGTCGGTTTTTTTGTGCGTCTTCATGTCGCTTCTTGCTTGCAAATAAGGTATGCTGTGTACGTCTACTTAACCGAACAATTTGCTTCTTTTACTTACTAATAATTCAGAGATTTTTTACATATTTTTTCGAATCTTTTTTCAAAGTTGAAACCTTTTGTAGTAGAAGTACCACTAATGAGGTGAAGGGGGGAAAATGAATGCCGCAAATCAATCTTTTACAGCTTCAATTGGCAAAAAAAGCCAAAAGGGGCAATTCACAAGCATTGGAAAAGCTATTACAACAGGAGGCTGACTATCTTTACCGAGTGGCTTATCACTATCTCAAAAATGAACAAGATGCGTTGGATGCGATACAAGAAGCCACTGCTGAAGCGATGAAATCGATCAAAACGCTCAAGGAACCAAGGTACTTTTATACCTGGTATACCAGAATCTTAATTCGCTGTGCGGGAAAGATTCTAAAAAAGCGTGATCAGTTTCAGCTAGCGGATCTTTCTCAGCTAGAAAATGAAGTGGCTGTGGCTGTTCCAGAAATTTCGGTGACGATGGATGTTCAAAATGCCTTGCAACAGTTAGATGAGAAGTATCGGGAAGTTCTGGAAGCTTTCTATTTTCAAACATTATCCGTTAAAGAGATTGCTAACCGTGATCATGTGCCAGTAAATACTGTGAAAACCAATCTAAGACGAGGTAGAGAACAAATGAAAATGATATTGGGAGGCGATTATTTTGACAACTAAAAATCTGGGTCAAGAGACAGAAAAAATTATTGTACCACGAGAAAAAGTTTTCCAAGCGATTTCAGCTGGGCTTCGTGATGCCAACGAACCCTCCACAAACAGATTTCTAAGAGTACGTGTATTATTGCCAACTGCTGTCGCTCTTTTTATTTTGGCTACTGCGGGTTCTGGTTTTGTCCACCCAGTAGTGGGTCATGCCTTGAGTAAGCTTCCACTAGTCGGTCAGATTTATGCAAATTTGTATGATGATTATGGTGCCAAGCTGAGTGCCCAAGGAAAGACCTATTCTTTGAATGAAAGTGTTACCGTTAATGGGATTACAATCACCATAATCGAGGCCTATTACCAAGGAAATACCGTATCGATTATTGGTACGGCAGCAGGGGATACCATTGTTCCAAAGGCTGAAGCCGACGAGTTATCCTTTGGTTTAGTGAGTAAAAAAGATGGTAAAACCTTTGCCAGGAGTGCAACCAGTAGTGTAAACAAAGTAGGTGAGGGCTATCAATTTTATGTGGACTTTCATTTATTGAGTGATAAGCTCCAAGGAAAAATTGAATTTCCACTAGAAATAACTCGGGCAAACGGGAACAAAGGACCTTGGAAATACAGTCTTAGTCTCGAACAAAAAGTAGGAGAAGTGAAACAAATTGATAAAACAGTTGATTTTGGGATTGAAGGAAACCAATTTCGCTTTGTGAAAGTTTCTGAAGGGGACGATCGAGACTTATTAATTATTGAAAATAATCAACAGGATAATCAAAAAAGGGTCCAACTTAATAAGATTTTGGATCCAAAAGGCAAGGATATTTTGGATTTGACTTCTACTCATTATGATGACAAATACACTCGTATTGAGTTAACTGAATCGATTCAACCAGGGGTGAAATATAAATTGGTAGGGATGAACTCCCCAACAGAAGATACAACCGACGTGGAAGTTTTCGATGACATTGTCTTTTTTGATTAAGTGAATCATAGTGCACCAAATAAAGGGCCATTCAACTATTGGATGGCCCTTTATTTGGTGCGCCCTGCATGGGTAGCAGCTTGGTGGTGAACCTCCACTCCACGCCTGACAGTGGGGAGTGTTAGCTAATGGCAAGGGTGTCCATCATTAGGTGAAATCTGAAGGAAGCTTAAAGCAAAACTCTGCACCTACGAACAGAAACTTGATAGAAGGCGAGATACACGGGTAAGGCTGCCAAATTAGCTAAAGCCCAATAACTGTATAAAAAGTGTATCGTGTAAATCAAGAGGTGATATGGAGTGAAGGTTGTTACACATTACTGGGGGAGGTCTTATGAGGGAGATGTGGGATTTGAAGAAAAAATGAACATCACAATCCTAATAGTGACATTGGGATGAATCGTAAGAAATCAGCAGTTGATTTCGGTGGACGAGTAATCGCAGGAACAAAGGTCGTAGTAGTGAAGACGAGTTGCGAAAGTAAGTAAGTGTGAAGAGCCGAACGGTAAATGAAATTCCGAATTGAAATAGTAGTCGCGAAAAACGAAGTGCAGAAAATATGAGAAACGCTTTGGACAATGATGTTGGTAGAGATGAGAAAGGGAAAGATCATTTCCAGAGAGCATAGTTCTATCGGGGAGATGAAGCGGAAATTACCAGCCAAGAGGTCTGTTTTACCGAAGCGCCGTATAAGGATCCTGCGTACGGTGCTGTGAGAGGTCGACGAGGGAAACAATGCCTCGTCTCCCACTCGATTATTTTTTAGTATAAATACTTAGAAGGAGGAAGCTTCTTCCTTGTCCATTTTCCTAATCGAGAACGAATCCCAGTGCAGTAGGTAGCGCTTTCTCTAAGCGTTATATGCTAGAATGAAGGGGAAAGGAAGGGATTAGATGGTATTATTGGAATTAAATCAGGTTTCTTTTGCTCCTCATCAAGAAACAATCCTTCAAGACTTAACTTTTAGTGTTTCAAAAGGCGCTTTTTTGGCAATCTCAGGACCATCGGGGGGCGGGAAGAGTACGTTGCTCAAGTTGATTGCTACTTTGTTGACACCTACTGCTGGAGAAATTTTAGTCAATGGCAAAAGCCAGCAGTCTTATCCAGTGACGGAATATCGGCGACAGGTCTCTTATTGTTTCCAACAACCGACTCTGTTTGGAAAAACAGTGGCAGAAAATGTTGGGTTTCCTTTTGAGATTCGCAAACAGCCTTTTTCTGAAGAACGGGTGGAGGCTTTATTGCAACAGGTGGATTTGCCTGCTAGCTTTTTGGACAAACCGATATTGGAGTTATCCGGTGGTCAAAGGCAGCGGGTGGCTTTGATTCGCAATCTGATGTTTTTACCAAAAGTCTTGTTGTTAGATGAGGTGACGGTAGGCTTGGACGAAGTGAGTAAGCAGATTGTCCAACGCTTGATTCGCTCGGTCCACCAAGAGGGCGTCACCATTTTGCAAGTCAGTCATGATGACGAAGATTTGCAACAGGCTGAATCAGAGCTGATTATCGAAAAAGGGAGGCTTGTTTCATGGACCAATTAGCCGTCAATGATCTGTCTTTAGTCTTTGCTTTTGGCTTGGTGCTGATTGCAGTCGGAATTAGTTACAAGGAAAAACTCAAGCTATCGAAAGACATTTTTTATAGTATTTTTCGTGCAGTAATTCAATTGGTTATCGTAGGCTATGTTTTGAAGTATATCTTCCAATTGGACAATGTTTGGCTGACGACGGCTATGAGCTTGTTTATCGTTTTGAATGCCGCTTGGAATGCTCATAAACGCAACCCGAACCACCGTAAGCAGTATTGGAGTTCGCTTTTGGCGATCTTTGTCAGCACCTATGTGACGATGGGGGTCTTGATTGCCTCAGGAGCGATTCGCTTTATCCCATCGCAAATTATTCCCATCAGCGGGATGATTGCTTCAAATTCGATGGTGGCGATTGGCTTGTGTTACCGCAACCTAGCTAGTCAGTTTCGCGATCAACGGCAGCAAGTCTTAGAAAAATTAGCCTTGGGAGCTGATGCCAAGACGGCTTCACTACCCATCTTGAGAGAAAGCATCCGCACGGCCATGCAGCCTACTATTGATTCCGCGAAAACGGTAGGGTTGGTGAGTTTGCCGGGGATGATGTCTGGTTTGATTTTTGCCGGGGTAGATCCGGTACATGCGATTAAGTACCAAATCATGGTGACTTTCATGTTGCTGTCCACCACGAGCCTGGGTTCGATTATCGCCGGGTATACGGCTTATCACAATTATTACAATGAACAGTTACAGTTGATACGGGAAGAATAAAAAACGTATCGGTGCGAATAAAAAAGAGGAGCGGCCCAATCAAGGGTTCGCTCCTCTTTCGTATTTTGGAACTTATTCTGGTGCCATGATCATGGCTAAAATCATCGGATGACGCTCGGTCTTTTCAAATAGGAAAGGCTGGAGGGCATTGGTCATGGCTTCTTTTAATTTGTGCTCATTGACATCAGGCTGTTTCAATGCTTCTCGCAAGGCGCGGAAGAGCAGCGTTTGAGCTTCGTAAATCATATCGCCGGATTCCCGCATGTAGACGAAACCACGGGATAAGATATCTGGGCCAGCCAAGACTTCTTTTTTCTCTAAGTCCACGGTTGCAACGGCTAAGACTAAACCTTCTTCTGAAAGGATACGCCGGTCCCGCAAGACCACGTTACCGATATCACCGATGCCACTGCCATCAATGTAGACATCGCCACCATTAAAGTGACCTGCCAAGCGGGCACTGTCTGCCGTCAAGGCTAACATATCGCCGTTTTCCATAATAAAGCAGTTTTCTTTTGGCACACCGGTATCTTGAGCCAGGCCAGCGTGAATTTTCAACATCCGGTATTCCCCGTGAATAGGTACGAAGAATTTTGGCTTGATTAGGCGAAGCATCAACTTTTGTTCTTGTTGGCCACCGTGACCAGAAGTATGGACGTTGTTGAGCTTGCCATGAATGACTTCGGCGCCGGCTTCCATCAATAAGTTGATCAAGTGATTGACGCTAGTCGTGTTCCCAGGAATTGGGGAACTAGAAAAAATCACGGTATCTTCAGGTTGAATACTGATCTGACGGTGGGTGCCGTTAGCAATCCGACTCAAAGCGGCCATGGGTTCTCCTTGTGAGCCAGTACATAAAATCATGACTTCGTTGGAAGGAAGGCGTTTGAGTTCGCTGGCATCCACAAAAGTACCATCGGGAACATTGATATAGCCTAAGTTTTGCCCGTTGACGATGGCGTTTTCCATACTGCGCCCGAAGACAGCAATCTTACGGCCGCAAGCAACGGCTGCTTCAGCGGCTTGTTGCAGACGAGAGATATTGGAAGCAAAACTAGCAAAGATGATCCGACCGTTGATCTTTTCAAAAATCCGTTGAATCGATTGACCGATGACTTTTTCCGATTGGGTAAATGTCGGAATTTCCGCGTTGGTACTGTCGGAAAGGAGACACAATACTCCTTCTTCACCAATCTTCGCCATCCGGTGGAGGTTGGCTGGTTCGCCGACTGGAGTGAAGTCAAACTTGAAATCGCCAGTGTGGACGATGCTACCAGATGGTGTTTTCACGACCACCCCTAGTGCATCCGGAATCGAGTGGGTCGTCCGGAAAAAGCTGACGGAGGTTTTGCGGAAACGCAAGACGGTGTCTTCGTTGATTTCGTGAAGTTCAGCATCTCGCAACAGGCCATGTTCATCGAGTTTGTTACGAATCAAAGCCATTGCCAAAGGTCCGGCATAAATCGGTACGTTGACTTGCTTCAATAGGTAAGGGACACCACCGATATGGTCTTCGTGACCGTGGGTGATGACCAGGGCTTTGACTTTATTGACATTTTGGACGATGTAGCTGTAATCAGGAATGACATAGTCAATCCCTAGCAAATCATCTTCCGGAAACATGATGCCGGCATCGATAATGATGATTTCATCTTGGAATTGAACCCCATAACAGTTCTTCCCGATTTCACCTAAACCACCGACACCAAAAACGCCAGTCTCGTTATTTTTTAAATTGACTTTCATAGCTTAAAACTCCGTCAATTTGAAATCGGCATTTTCTTTTTCATATTCCAAGTGGTTGCCTTCCAAGGCTTGGATGTATTCGATATTGTATGGGGTATTTTTTTCCACCAACTCGCGAGCACCGACTTCATCGGCTGCTTCGAGGTAGAGGGAATGGGTTTGTTCCCGTTTTGGGTTGCGAATTTTTGTTTCTTGGTAATAAATTTTGAAAATCATAATTCAGTCTCCTTTATAAGTAAATGTGTCCTTTTATGCGTGAAACGGTACAGGAAAAAACACGAAGGGCAGCCTTCGTTGATGAGTATGCTTTTTACAAACAAGCGTGAGTAAAAAGAGAAAGCCTCGTCTTTGCTTTCTGCATGTTCTTTGTGAATCTTCAACCGTCCATGGTATGTGAGCATACCGCAATTGCTATTATTTTATCACAGATAATTTAATAAGTATAGAAACCTGAAGTCGTGTAAGGGTTTCCTAGTCAAAAAAAGGCGGAATTTTGGGTTCTCTTAAAAAATTTGCTGTGATATAGTAGAAGTAATTGCGACGGTCAATAGAATTTGTCCTTTTTCGAGCCAGGCTGCCAAGCTTTTCACGAGGGTTGGTAGCCGGCTTTCTGTCGCCCGAAAGGCTTTCGTCAGCCAGGTTGCAAGTGCTGATTGCTAAAGACTGACTGAGCCGGTCAAATTCTACCGGAGCTGCACCGATATGCAGCATTTGATGGTTGTGCTCTGGGCTACTTCCGCAATAGTTTTTCTTAGTAGTAAAGCTGATTGTGAAGGGCTAAGCCACCATTTGATGATAGATGTTTGCCCTGACTGGGGCTTAAGGGAACCAATCAGGGACAGTCAACGGTAAACGTTGGCCAGAATACAAGAGAATCGGGGGTTTTTGTTTGAAATTAATGTGGCACTACACGATGCGCTACAAAAAGTTATTACTTTTTGATTTTATTTGCGTCTTCGGTTTTATTTTAATTGAGTTGGGGTTACCTACCATTTTGGCTCGGATGATCGATCAAGCCATCCCCAACGCCAGTGGCAATCAGGTGAATCAATTGGGCTTATTGATGCTCGCAGTGGTGGTAATTGGGGTTATCATGAATATTTTACTGGGTTATTTTACGACTCGGATTACCACCAATATCACCGCCGATATTCGAGATGATTTGTTTGCTAAGACCCAGAGTTATTCTCATCAAGAATACGAAGCCATTGGAGTCTCCTCCTTGATTACCCGGGTTACCAATGATGCGTATCAAATCATGCTGTTTTTGCAAAACATTTTGCGGATGGGCTTTATGACGCCGATGATGTTTGCGGTGAGTTTGTACATGATTTTCCGGACCAGTCCTTCCTTGAGCTGGTACGTGTTGTTAGCCTTGCCAGCGTTATTAGTCGCGGTCGTCGCGATTGCCAAGATTTCTGATCCGTTATCCACCCGGCAACAAAAAAATCTCGACAAAATCAATGGTATTTTGCGGGAAAATCTTTCTGGTTTGCGAGTGATACGCGCCTTCGTCAATGAAAAGTTTGAAGAAAGCCGCTTCCGCAAAGTCAATGGGGCCTATACCGAAAGTTCCAAGAGCCTGTTTAAATTGATGGCCGTGGCTCAGCCGGGCTTTACCTTCTTATTCAATATCGTGATGGTATTGATCATCTGGAACGGCAGCAAGCAGATCGATGCGGGGCAGTTGCAAATTGGGGACTTGATCGCGTTTATCGAATACATTTTCCATGCCTTGTTTAGTTTTATGCTGTTCGCTTCTGTCTTTATGATGTACCCGCGGGCGGCCGTTTCCGCTCGTCGGATTCAAGAAGCGTTGGATGCGACCTCTGAGATTGCGGAAAAAGAAAGCCCAGTGACTGAGACTGCCAAAAAAGGGTATGTCACGTTTGAAAATGTGACCTTTGCTTATCCGGGACATGCCGAGAGCCCCGTGATCAGAGATGTCAGTTTTACTGCTAAACCAGGAGAGACCGTGGCGTTTATCGGTTCGACAGGCTCGGGTAAATCCACCTTGATTCAGTTGATTCCTCGTTTTTATGACGTCAGTGCCGGACGCGTCTTGGTGGATGATGTGGACGTACGAGATTATAGCTTAGCTGCTCTCCGGGAAAAAATCGGCTATATTCCCCAGAAAGCCTTGCTGTTTTCGGGAACGATTGCTGAAAACCTGCGTTACGGCAAAGAAGACGCTACTTTAGAAGAGATGCAACGGGCGGCGGATATCGCCCAAGCGGCGGAGTTTATCGCAGAACAACCGGAACGCTTCGATGCCCATCTTTCAGAAGGCGGTAGTAACTTTTCTGGTGGTCAAAAACAACGGTTAGCCATTGCCCGCGCGGTGATTCGGCGACCAGAAATCTATATTTTTGATGATAGTTTCTCGGCTTTAGATTACCAAACGGATGCCAAACTCCGGGCTCGTTTGAAAAAAGAAACCACTGAATCCACCGTCTTAATCGTGGCTCAGCGGGTAGGAACAATCATGCATGCAGACAAAATTATCGTATTGAATGAAGGCAATGTCGTGGGAATGGGTACCCACCAAGAACTCTTGCGGGACTGTCAGGTGTACTATGACATTGCTTCATCTCAATTATCAGAGGAGGAATTAGCCCAATGAACGCATTTTCTTCCTTAACTCGCTTGTTTCACTATATCAAGCCTTATCGTCATAAATTTGCTTTGGTGATGTTTTTCACCGTTTCGACAGTCGCGACCAATGCAGCCCTACCTTATGTCGTGGGCTTGCCTACCACCGAAATTACCAAAAATGTGGCCAATGGCGAAGCGCTGAACTTCGATTACATCATCAAATGTCTGATTGCCATCATCGTGGTGGGGCTGGCGTATTGTTTGGCTCAACTGGTGGCAGGGATTTTGATGGCGGAAGTTGTCCAAAGTGCCATGTACGATTTGCGGGAAGACATTGATACCAAAATCAATCGCTTGCCGGTAGCTTATTTTGACCGTAACCAGCAAGGAAATATCTTATCCCGGGTAACCAATGATGTGGATGCTGTTTCTGGAGCCATGCAACAAACCTTGACAGGGATTGTCACTGCGGTCCTAGGAATCATCATGGCAGTTTCCATGATGTTTTATATCAATTGGAAGATGGCTTTGGTAGCGATGATCATGATTCCGCTATCTTTCATCATTTCGCGAACCATTATCGGAATCTCCCAAAAGTATTTCCAAAACATGCAAAATGCGTTGGGGGACTTGAATGGGTTTGTTCAAGAAAATATGACTGGGTTTGCCGTCTTGAAGGTTTACGGACGGGAAAAAGAAACCTTGGAAAATTTCAAAAAAGTTAACTACAACGTCCGAAATAATGGTTTTAAGGCCTCCTTTATTTCAGGACTGATGAATCCTCTCGTGTCCCTGACGGCATATCTGGCTTATATTGCCATCGCAGTGATGGGGGGCCATTATGTGATTGCCGGTGTTATCGTGGTGGGGCAGTTGCAAGCTTTTATCCAGTATATCTGGCAGGTTAGTCAACCTTTGGGAAATATCACCCAGCTTTCCACCGTGTTGCAGGCAGCTTCTGCGGCTTCACGCCGGGTCTTCGAGATTTTGGATGAACCAGAAGAAAGTTTGAATGAAGAAAACGTACCCCTGCCCACACCGGTCCAAGGCAATGTGACGTTTGATCACGTAGCCTTTAGCTATGATCCGAAAAACCCGCTAATTACTGACCTCAGCTTTGAAGTCAAGGCGGGGCAAACTGTCGCAGTCGTGGGACCGACTGGAGCTGGTAAAACCACCTTAATCAATTTGTTGATGCGTTTTTATGACGTGGATTCAGGCGCTATCAAAATCGATGGCGTGGACACCAAGTCGATGGATCGCAGCGAAGTTCGTTCGGTTTTTGGGATGGTCTTACAAGATGCGTGGCTCTATGAAGGAACCATTGCTGACAATATCCGTTTTGGCCATCTGGAGGCGACGGATTATGAAGTGGTGGATGCAGCCAAAACAGCCAACGTGGATCATTTTATCCGCACCATGCCTGATGGTTACGAGATGACGATCAACGCCGAGGGAAACAACGTCTCCCTTGGGCAAAAACAATTGTTAACCATTGCCCGCGCCGTCATTTCAAATCCGAAAATTTTGATTTTGGATGAAGCCACTAGTTCGGTGGATACTCGATTGGAAGCTTTGATCCAAAAAGCGATGGACAAAGTAATGGAAGGGCGCACTAGTTTTGTGATTGCTCACCGTTTGTCTACCATTCGGGATGCTGATTTGATTTTGGTGATGAACCATGGCAATATCATCGAAAAAGGCAACCATGAAACCCTCTTAGCGCAAGGCGGCTTTTATAGCAAGCTCTATCAAAGTCAGTTTGCCGAAGACGGCGATTACGAATAACTAAAAACATCAGCTATCTCGGAAGTGTTCTATGGCTTCGTGGATAGCTGATTTTTTTGAAACGATTTGTGTTACAGGGGGAAACGTTGGATAATAAGGTTAGATTCTGAGAAAAAGGGAAGTCTTAAAGAAAGGCGTGTGAGGTGGATGAAACCTTTTATCGCAAAAAATGCGGTGGTGGTAGGAGATGTCCAGCTGGGGGCAGATGTTACCGTTTGGTACAATAGTGTGCTTCGCGGAGATGCTAACTCGATTACGATTGGTGCAGGTACAAATATCCAAGATGGTACGATTATCCATGTGGATCACGATGCCCCAACAAATATTGCCGAAAATGTCACGGTGGGCCACCAGTGTATGCTTCATGGCTGCCGCATTGAAAAAGGGGCTTTGATTGGGATGAGCAGTATCGTCTTAAATCATGCGGTGATTGGTGAAAATAGTTTGCTTGGGGCGGGCTCTTTGGTGACCCAAGGAACGGTGATTCCCCCCAATGTTTTAGCGTTTGGGCGACCGGCAAGAGTGATTCGACCACTAACTCCAGCAGAACTGGAAAAAAATCGGCAATATATCCAGCATTATATTGCGATGGGAGCAGCCCATCGAGAAGGGCATTTTCAATTAATTTACTAGAGCAAAAAAGAAGACGCTGATGAATATCAGTGCCTTCTTTTTTGGTCTAGATAGAGAACTTATAAAAAATTAGCTCCGTAGCAATTGGATTAGCAGTCCCACTACAACCCGAGGGATTCTCCGGAAGCGAGTCTGCCCTGTTTTGTTCCATTATTTATTCAAGCTATTGGAAGATTCCATGATTTCGTCGATCAAGCCGTAATCTTTGGCTTGTTGGGCGGTCATGTAGTTGTCTCGATCGGTATCTTTTTCGATGACTTCCAATGGTTGACCCGTACGTTCTGCCAAGATTGCGTTCAAGCGTTCGCGGGTTTGCAAGATATGACGAGCGGCAATCTCGATTTCTGTAGCTTGCCCTTGGGCACCGCCAAGAGGTTGGTGAATCATGATTTCAGCATTTGGTAAAGCAAAGCGTTTGCCTTTCGTACCTGCTGTCAATAAGAATGACCCCATTGAAGCCGCCATCCCCATAACGATGGTTACGACGTCAGCTTTGACGAAGTTCATGGTATCGTAAATTGCCATGCCGGCAGTCACGCTACCACCTGGTGAGTTGATGTACAAATAGATATCTTTTTCTGAATCTTGGGCATCCAAGAACAACAATTGAGCGATGATGGAGTTTGCCAAATCGTCGGTTACTTGGCCGCTTAACATGATGATGCGGTCTTTAAGTAAGCGAGAGTAGATGTCATAGGCTCTTTCACCACGAGACGATTGTTCAATTACTGTAGGGATTAAATTCATAAGAAAGTTTCCTCCTTTAAATTGTGCCACCGATGTTTAGGGTGGCTCAAGTTTTTTCATTCATAAGTGTAGCACAAATGTGCCGCGACTTCTAAAAAGAAGTATACACTGATGGTCAAAGTTGGTCAAACGAAAAAACTCAGGTCTGAGCTTCCCTTTCTATTGCGAGTCTTGGGGGCTTTTATGCTACAATAAAAATAACGAGTCATGGAACAATTTTGAAAAGTGAGGAGATTTTATGTCAGCCAATATCCTAACAGCAGTAGCCGCCTTGGTGGGGGTATTAATCGGGGCAATCATCGTCACGATCACCTTTAATTTACGAATTCGCTTCGAGCAACGAAAAGAACATCGCCGGCGGGTGTTGGAACACAAGGTACGAGAAATCGAAACCCTCTTATTATTGAATAAAAAAGTCCAAGAAATCTTACAAAAACGTTCAGCGACTTTGGAGGCTTACATCAGCTTTGATGCCTTTGATGATGCCTATATCACTATTGATGATTATGTTTATCTGCAATCATTTGTCTCGCAAAATAATTTTTACTTGCCTAATTTTATTGTGGAAGAATTCTTTACTAAGATTGGGCAACGGAAAGTGATTTTGACCCCCGAAGAGACGGTGAATATCGGTGGGTATGCTTACAAAGGTGGTCGCGTATTGCTAGAGCATTTCTCTGACTCCTTGGTGGAACTGATCAATGAGCGGAAAACGCAATTGAAGCAGTATTCTCAAGAGGAACTGACTTACTTATCCAATTAAGCTAGGGATCATCATTTTCAAAAAGAAGATGATGATCTTTTTTTAATAGACCAGGAGACAAGCGCCTAGGTTTTAGCCAGTATCAATGCTTTGGAATCAAGGAATATCCCCAACGTTGTTTCAAAAGGTCTCGAAGTGGTACAATGGATGCGATTGGAGTGAAACAGATGACACAAGTAGTTGCCCACCGTGGCGCTAGTGGGACCCGCCCAGAAAACACGTTGCCTGCATTTGCGGAAGCGGTGCGGGTAGAGGCCGACGTGATTGAATTGGACGTGCACCTGTCAAAGGATGGCCATTTGATGGTGATGCATGATGAAGAAGTCGATCGCACCACCGATGGCAAAGGTCTTTTGCGGGAGAAGACGCTAACTGAACTCAAACGTCTGAATGCCGGGGGCTGGTTTTCTTCAGAATATCAGTCCACCAAGATACCTACTTTAAAAGAAGTCCTAAACTTACTTTTGATGCGGAATTATCGTGGGGTCTTGACCATTGAAATCAAGACGGATAAGTACCACTATCCCGGGATTGAAGAAAAACTTAGCAACTTGATGACCAGTCAGCTCTGGCCGTTTGCTCACTGGTACTGTAGTTTCAATATGAAATCATTGGAAATCATCCATGAAATAGAGCCGGATGCCCAGTTGGATTTTATCATGGGAACGGCAGAATCCAAACCGCCGCTAGCCTTGAGTCGACCGTTTATCGAAGGGATTCATCCGAAGATCGACTGGGTGGAAACCCATGCGGCTCAAATGGCGGACTATCCAATTGCGGTGCGCCCTTGGACGGTAGATTCAGTTGAAGGGATGCGGCGCTGTTTAGTCTTGGGGGTAACGGGAATCATTACGAACTACCCAGAACGTTGCCGCCAAGTCATCATGGAGTATCGACGGGGGAAATAGATGGAAAAAGTATTGGCAATTGTCGGGCCGACTGCTGTGGGAAAGACGGCCTTGAGTATTGAACTGGCTCAGCGTTTCAATGGAGAGATCATCAGTGGCGACTCCCTGCAAGTCTATCGCAAACTAGACATCGGCACGGCTAAAGTAACACCTGAAGAAGCTCAAGGGGTTCCCCATCATTTGATTGATATTCGGGAACTTGACGAGGGGTATTCAGTAGCTGAGTTTCAAAAGATGGGGCGGCAGCTGATTAGCGAAATCACGGCTAAGGGTAAACTACCTCTAGTCGTCGGAGGGACCGGCTTATATATCCAGGCCCTGTTGCAAGATTTTACTCTCGGTGGCAAGCAAGAGCCGGGCGTAGATTTGGCAGCTGAAAATATCCGCCAACGCTATGAAACCTATGCCGACACCAACGGCAACCAAGCACTTTGGGACATCTTGAAGCAAAAAGATGCCCTGGCGGCAGCCCACATTCATTTCAATAATCGTCGGAAAGTGATCCGAGCTTTGGAAGTTTGGGAAGGCACCGGCAGCAGTATTCTCCAGCCACAAGTGCCCCCTAAAGCATTGTATGATACCTTTTTAGTGGGCTTAAATACCGACCGCAGCCTGTTGTATCAACGTATCAACCAACGAGTCGAGCTGATGTGGCAAGCCGGACTTTTGGCTGAAGCAGAACTTTTGCGAGAGCAAGAAGACAGCCAGGCGGCCAAAGGTATTGGGTACCGGGAATTTTTCCCTTACTTTAAAGGCGAGCAATCCCTTGAAGAGGTCAAAGAGCAAATTAAACAAGATTCACGACGCTATGCTAAACGACAGTTGACTTGGTTTCGTAACCGAATGACTCCTTATTGGGTGGATTTGGTCCAAGAGCCAGAAACTGTCACTAAGCTAGAGATGGCAATCAGAGAATGGTTGGAGGCTAACAATAGTTAATCAAAATATGTAAATACCTATAAATATATTATTCATAATATCAATATGTGGTGCAGTCATATTGAGGTGAAGATTATGACTATGTATTCGATAGGAGAATTTGGAAAACAAATAGGCGTAACGCCACAAACATTGAGAAATTGGGATAAAAAAGGTGAGTTAAAGCCTGCTCATGTCTCACAGGGTGGGACTCGTTATTATTCTGAAGAGCAACGAAATCAATTCCTAGGAATTGCTGGAAGAAAGAAACCAAAGAGAATAAGCATCGGTTATTGCAGAGTAAGTTCAAATAAACAAAAAGATGACTTGGAATAACAGATAGAGAATGTTAAAACTTACATGATTGCACGAGGGTATCAATTTGATATTATTCAAGATATCGGTAGTGGAATCAACTACAACAAAAAAAGGATTAACCCAATTAATTGACAGAATTACCAATGGAGAAATAGACAAGGTAGTGATTCTGTACAAAGACCGCTTAATCCGTTTTGGTTATGAACTTATTGAAAATCTTTGTAATAAATATGGCACAGAAATAGAAATTATTGACAATACAGAAAAGATGGAAGAACAGGAATTAGTCGAGGACTTAATTCAAATTGTTACTTTTAGTTGCCGGTTACAAGGAAAACGAGGGAATAAAGCTAAGGAGATGATTAAGGAGTTGATGGAAGATGATACGAGCCAAGAAAGTAAGACTACGCCCGACTAAAGAACAAGAAAAACAACTATGGCAATCGGCTGGTACTGCTCGATGGATTTTTAACTGGACGTTGAAATTGCAAGAAATGAATCATCGGTTCGGCGGGAAGTTTATTAGTAATAACGACTTACGCAAGCACATCACAAAAATGAAAAAGCGTCCAAAATATGTGTGGTTGAATAAAGTATCAAATAATATTGCCAAACAGGCAGTGAAAGACGCGTGTGATGCCTACAAAAAATGGTTTGATGGGATGACAGGCAAAAGTCGTTTAAAGGCCGAAAAACCACGACTCAAGTCAAAAAAGAAGTCGAAACCAGCTTTTTATAATGACAACATCAAGCTGAAAGTGAAGTCAAAATCAATTTTACTTGAAAAAATTGGTTGGGTAAAAACCAGCGAACAAATCCCAATGAATACAAAGTATTCTAATCCACGAATTAGTTTTGATGGAAAGTACTGGTATGTTTCAGTGGGGATTGAGGAAGAATACCCCGTGCAGAACTTAACAGGCGAAAGACTTGGAATTGATCTAGGTATCAAAGACTTAGCGATTGTTTCCAATGGTAAAGTTTACAAAAATATTAACAAATTAAGCAAAGTTAAAAAACTTGAGAAACGCTTGCGTCGGTTACAGCGTAACGTTTCTCGAAAATATGAGATGAATAAGGAGGGAAACCGATTTGTCAAAACGTGTAACATCTATAAATTAGAAAAGAAAATTCGGCATGCACATCGAAGACTAGCGAATATTCGTCAGAACCATTTACATCAAACAACAACGGAGATAGTGAAAACCAAACCATCAAGAATCGTTGTAGAAACATTGAATGTCAAAGGAATGATGAAAAATAAATACTTAGCAAAATCAGTTGCACAACAAAAATTCTATGAATTCAAGCGACAGCTTCACTATAAATGTGAAAATTATAGTATTGAATTAGTAGAAGCAGGTAAGTTTTATCCAAGTTCAAAATTATGCCATGAATGTGGACATAAAAAAGTGGACTTAAAATTGTCAGACCGCACGTATCATTGTGATAAATGCGGCTATACAGCGGATAGAGATTATAATGCAAGTCTGAATTTAGCTAGTTATAGTGCGTAATCTACGAGCTTCTACTGAGACAGAAACGTAGATATGTAGGATTCGTTGTATCCGAATTAACGCCTGCGGAGTGTTATAGCAAACGAGAGTAGCGAGCAAATGGCAAAATCGGACACGTAGAAACAGGAACTAAACATAAATCTGACAACGTTTATAGTTGGTTAGAATTATTTATAGATTTTTGGCAACGGGGTGACTGTGGAACAACAGGAACGAGTGATTTTAGTCGGGGTGGAAACAGAAGAAACCCGCCGCAATTTTGGGGAGTCCATGTTGGAATTGAAGGGTTTGACCAAAACGGCGCGGGGAGAAGTTTGCTTTTCCTTATTACAAAAACGACCCCAGGTGGATCGACAAACCATCATCGGTAAAGGAAAATTGCAAGAATTACGGCAATTGGTAGAAGCTCATGAAGCGGATTTGGTGATTTTTAACCATGAATTGACTCCACGGCAAGGGTCTCTCATCCAAGAAGAGGTGGGGGTGCCAGTCATTGACCGGGTGCAGCTGATTTTGGATATCTTTGCCATGCGGGCCCGCTCCAAAGAAGGAAAACTACAAGTCGAATTGGCCCAGTTGGACTATTTGCTACCGCGCTTGACAGGTCAAGGGAAAAATCTCTCTCGACTAGGAGGCGGAATCGGAACCCGAGGCCCTGGGGAAACGAAGCTAGAAACGGATCGGCGGCATATCCGTACGCGCATCACCAATATCAAGCGAGAACTCAAAGAAGTTGCCGCACATCGGGAGCGCACGCGGCAAAAGCGCCAAGGGGTCTTTCAAATTGGCTTGATTGGCTACACCAATGCCGGCAAATCAACTATTTTAAACATTCTCACCAGCGCCAATACCTATGAAAAAGATGAACTGTTCGCAACTTTGGATCCCTTGACAAAACGGTGGCGCTTGACGGAAGGTTTCGAGGTGACGGTGACGGATACGGTTGGTTTTATTCAAGACTTGCCGACACAGCTGATCGATGCGTTTCATTCGACGCTGGAAGAAAGTCGCAACATGGATTTGCTATTGCATGTGGTGGATGTCAGCTCTGAAGATCGGCCCCAGCAGGAACAAACGGTAGTTGCCTTGATGAAAGAGTTGGCGTTTGACCAAATTCCTTTATTGACAGTTTATAACAAAGCCGATCGCATTGTGGCCAATCAGTTTGTACCGACGATGTTTCCCAATGTCTTGATTTCCGCCAAGAGCAGCCGGGGGAAACAAGAACTGACGGAGGCGATCAAACTGCGCTTAATGGAGATTTTGACCCCTTATTCGGTCACCGTTCCCCAAACAGCCGGTCAAGAGCTCAGTCGTCTCAAACGAGAAACCTTGCTATTGCGGGAAGACTATTTGGAAGAGCAAGAAGCTTATCGGGTCAAAGGCTTTGCGCCAGCTAATAGTTGGGTTTTACGGTAACTGGCAAAACCGTCTCTGATAAACTCGGGGCGGTTTGTTTTAGCACATGAGGTGAGGGGTTTGGTAAACCCGGGACCTTTTGAACATACAATCAGGAGGCGCAAGTAGGTGTCGCTTTACTTACTAGCCTTTTCAAAACGAGGAGCGAGTAACATGAGTTGGACAACAGGTTTTGCACCAGAATTAGTGACAAAAATAGAAACAGTGGATAAAAAAATTGCCGGTCGCTTGGAGGAATTACGCCAGATTGCGTTGTCAAATCAAGCGAAGGTCTTGCAAGCCTTTACCCACCAACAAATTTCGGAAACCCATTTTATGCCTTCGACTGGCTATGGGCATGACGATATGGGACGGGATGCGCTAGAAGCTGTTTATGCAGAAGTTTTTGGCGCAGAGGCTGCGATTGTGCGCCCACAGATTGTTTCCGGCACCCACGCCATTGCTACCGCCTTGTTTGGGAGCCTGCGCCCAGGGGAAAAACTCCTTTACATCACTGGTACTCCTTATGATACCTTGATGGAAGTCATCGGTTTAGCTGGTAATGGTATCGGTACCTTGAAAGAATGGGGGATTGCTTACGATCAAGTCGATTTGCAGGCTGATGGTAGTGTTGATTTTGACGGGATTCGAGAAAAGCTAACCCCAGAAGTCAAAGTTGTGGGCATTCAACGCTCTCGTGGATACGCTAGCCGCCCCTCCTTTACAGTGGCGCAAATCAAAGAAATGTGTGACTTTGTCAAAGCAGTAGCACCGGATGTGACGATTTTTGTGGATAACTGCTATGGCGAATTTGCCGAACTATTGGAACCCACGCAAGTAGGTGCGGATTTGATGGCAGGCTCATTGATCAAAAATCCTGGTGGTGGCATTGCCAAAACTGGCGGCTATATTGCCGGTCGCAAAGAGTTGGTGGAACGCTGTGCTTATCAATTATCGGCACCAGGAATTGGGATTGAAGGGGGCGCGATGTTGAACACGGTGTTTGACATGTTACAGGGCTTTTTCTTGGCGCCTCACGTAGTAAACCAAGCGATTTGTGGAGCAGTTTTCACGGCGGCTTTACTCGAAGAATATGGGATTGATTCCACACCGCGTTGGGATGATCCCCGTACAGATTTGATTCAATTGGTGGATTTGAAAGAAAAAGCAGCTATGGTGAAATTTGCGCAAGCGATTCAAGCCTATTCGCCAGTGGATGCCTTTGTGGCGCCGATTCCTTCTTATATGCCGGGCTATGAGGACGATATCATCATGGCAGCCGGGACCTTTGTCCAAGGAGCTTCCATTGAACTGTCGGCAGATGGTCCGATTCGCGAACCGTATTCCTTGTATGTTCAAGGCGGTTTGACTTATGAACACGTCAAAATTGCAGTGGCTAATGCGGTAAATGCCGTGTATCACCAAGTAAACTAAATCTTGAAAAACTCAACCACCGAGTATTCCTACATTTTTTGGGGATACTCGGTTTTTTGTGGGCTATTTTGTGCTGTAAAGAGGCAAAGTAAATTTTTTTCAAAAAAAATTTGATAATGTTCGGCTTTTTCGGACCGGGAAATCCCCGTTCTAAAGGGAATTCTAAATTGTCGGAAAATTTTTGTATTCCAATGTTAGAAAAGCTGACATATGCCGTTGACGAATTTTTATTCGGTTGGTATAGTTATCACAAGTTCACACCACCACAAAATCTTATCTTAGCGAAACTTGATATCATCAAGCTTTTGACTAAGGAAAACTCACGCTAGTTGTTAGTAACTAATTGCTCTAGCTAAATTGGTTTTGTGAGGAGAGGAGGTTCCTATGGGAGAAAAAGAATTGCGTCGGACGTTATCGGTCTTTCCGATCGGCACAGTGATGAAGCTCACCGATTTGACCGCTCGTCAGATTCGTTACTACGAGGAACAAGATTTGATTCACCCAGAGCGTAGCGAAGGGAATCGACGCATGTATTCCTTAAATGATATTGATACTCTGTTGGAAATCAAAGACTACCTTTCCGACGGGTTGAACATGGCGGGGATCAAGCATGCTTATGAAATGAAACAAAAACAAGAGAAACAAGCCAAAGCCAAAAAGCCACTCACCGACAACGATGTCAGACGGATCTTTTATGACGAAATTTTGTCGCAAGGTGGGCTAAATCAAAAAAATCCATACCAGCAAGGGCCGCGGATGTAGCCTGTGTTGAGGGAATAAAAAAGCCAAAAAGGATGGGGATCGTATGCCAAAAGGAAATTACACAACCGAAGATATCCAACGTATTGCTAATGAAGAGAATGTCCGCTTCTTGCGGTTGATGTTTACCGACATCATGGGAACAATTAAGAATGTGGAAGTGCCTGTTAGCCAATTGAAAAAAGTCTTGGACAACAAAATGATGTTTGATGGGTCTTCCATTGAAGGGTTCGTCCGGATTGAAGAATCCGATATGTTCTTGTACCCAGACTTATCGACTTGGATGATCTTCCCTTGGGAAAGCGATCATGGCAAAGTCGCACGCTTGATTTGTGATATCTATAATCCAGATGGCACCCCTTTTGCTGGGGATCCTCGTGGAAACTTAAAACGGCAACTAAGCAAAATGAAAGAACTAGGCTTCACTTCTTTCAATTTAGGCCCAGAACCAGAATTCTTCCTGTTCAAACTGGATGAAGATGGCAATATTACCACTGACTTAAACGATGCGGGGGGCTACTTCGATTTTGCTCCGACTGACCTTGGGGAAAACTGCCGGCGGGATATCGTGTTGGAATTGGAAAACTTGGGCTATGAAGTAGAAGCTTCCCACCATGAAGTGGCTCCTGGTCAGCACGAAATCGACTTTAAATACGCAGATGTTGTCGATGCCTGCGACAATATCCAAACCTTCAAACTGGTGGTAAAAACCATCGCTCGCAAACATGGCTTGCATGCGACCTTCATGCCAAAACCACTATTTGGGATCAATGGTTCAGGGATGCACTGCAACATGTCCATGTTCAAAGGAGATGAAAATGCCTTCTTTGATCCAGAAGGAGAATTGCAATTGTCCACTACGGCTTATCATTTCTTAGGGGGCTTGATGAAACACGCCCGGGCCTATACCGCTGTTTGTAACCCGATTGTTAACTCCTACAAACGTTTGGTTCCAGGGTATGAAGCACCAGTTTATGTGGCTTGGTCTGGTTGCAACCGTTCCCCTTTGATCCGCGTGCCAGAATCACGGGGCTTGTCTACACGGTTGGAATTGCGTTCTGTCGATCCATCAGCCAATCCGTACATGGCGATGGCGGTACTTTTGGCTGCCGGCTTGGATGGGATCAAAAATGAATTGACACCACCACCAGCAGTCGATCGCAATATCTACATCATGACCGAAGAAGAACGGAAAGAAGCTCAAATTCAAGACCTACCGTCAACCTTGCACAACGCGATCAAAGAGTTACGGGTCAACGAAGTGATGGTGGATGCTTTGGGAGAGCATATCTTCTCCAATTTCCAAGAAGCCAAACGGATGGAGTGGGCTTCCTTTAGACAAACCGTCTCTGAATGGGAGCGGGAACAGTATTTGGAATTGTATTAATCAGCAATACAAACAGGAAATGCCTCGCCTCGAAGGAAACTGCTTCGGGGCGAGGCGTTTGTTTTGGTCTCGGGAGCTACTAGAGTTATACCATAGCAGGCTTAGTAGCCCGTAAATGAAACATACTAGCGGGTTGGTTCATGAAGAGGTGATCCGCTGTGTGGAAAGTATGACTTTTGATATGGGTAAAACCAATTGCTTGCAGCAGCTCCTGTAGTTGCCCTTGATCAAAGCCACTGTGGACTTTTGGGTGGGAGACGAGAGGATTCGTGTCGAAATCCACGAGTATCAGTTGCCCACCGGGAGTTAGCTGTTGGTAAAGTGCTGCTAATATCTCTTTCGTATCAGGAATGTGGAGTAGGACCAAGGACATTAGGACGATATCCGGTGGAGTCAGGGCTGGCTGTTCTCCCAGTAAATCCCCTTGGAAACTAGTGAAGTTTTCCAGTCCCGCAATCGTGGCTTTTTCTTGGGCAAGGTGACTCATTTCCTCCGAGAGATCCAAAAGTTCCACTTCTTTGACTAAGGAAGCTAAGGGGAGACTAAGCAAACCAGTGCCGCCACCATAGTCTAACAGTGTTTTGTCGCTGGCTTCCGCAAAATCTGGGCGAATCTCGGTTAAGATAGTTTCAGCGAGGGCTTGGCGTTGTGGGGTATCGTAAGTTTTCGCTAATTGGTTGAAAACATTTGTCATCGGTATGCTCCTTGTGTTTTGATTATTGCCATCATATCACAGGTCTGGGGATGGAGGATTAGGTATTTCTTGGCAAAAGAGATTCTTTAGAAAAAGCCTTTTCAAAAAATATCCGCCTTGACTTTTGATTCTTCAGCTTGTATTATCCTACTTGGGCACCCTTTTAAGAGGGTACACAAACTGTGATCTCAAAGCTCCCTATTCATCTGGATAGGGAGCTTTTCTATTTTCAGGAAGCTTTCTTGAAAAATTGTTCGACAGTGCTTACCAACAAATACGAGAAGGAGTAGTTTGAATGACAAAATACATTTTTGTGACTGGTGGCGTAGTTTCATCAATCGGGAAAGGGATCGTGGCAGCTTCTCTAGGACGTCTCTTGAAAAATCGCGGGTTGAAAGTAACGATCCAAAAATTCGATCCTTATATCAACGTCGATCCAGGGACAATGAGTCCATACCAACACGGGGAAGTCTTTGTCACCGATGATGGCGCAGAAACCGATTTGGACCTAGGGCATTATGAACGGTTTATCGATATCAACTTGAACCAATATTCCAACGTCACCACTGGGAAAATCTACTCCGAAGTGTTACGGAAAGAACGCAAAGGGGAATATCTAGGAGCGACTGTCCAAGTCATCCCTCATATCACCAATGAAATCAAAGAAAAAATCATGCGGGCAGCCAAAATGACTGACTCAGATGTCATCATCACTGAAGTCGGTGGAACGGTAGGGGATATCGAATCCTTGCCATTTTTGGAAGCTTTACGCCAAATGAAAGCTGACGTAGGCGCGGACAATGTCATGTACATCCACACGACTTTGATCCCTTACTTAAAAGCAGCAGGGGAAATGAAAACAAAACCAACCCAACACAGCGTCAAAGAACTTCGCGGTTTGGGGATTCAACCAAATATCCTTGTCGTTCGCACTGAGTTACCAGTCGAGCAAGGTACTAAAAACAAATTGGCGCAGTTTTGTGACGTGGCACCAGAAGCTGTTATTGAATCTCGCGACGTGGAAACATTGTACTCCATTCCTTTGATGTTGCAAGCTCAAAAAATGGACCAAATCGTCTGTGATCATTTGAAAATCGACGCACCAGCTGCAGATATGACGGAGTGGCAAGCTTTGGAAGAAAAAGTCTTGAATTTAAAACGCAAAGTTAAAATTGCCTTAGTCGGCAAATATGTGGAATTGCCAGATGCCTATCTTTCAGTCGTGGAATCTTTAAAACATGCTGGTTTTGCTTATGATGCCGATATCGAATTGGATTGGATCAAAGCACAAGACCTTACAGCTGACAACGTGGAAGAATTGTTGCAGGATGCTGACGGGATTTTGGTTCCTGGAGGCTTTGGCGACCGCGGGATTGAAGGTAAAATCGAAGCCATTCGTTACGCTCGGGAAAACGATGTGCCGTTCCTGGGTATCTGCTTGGGGATGCAAATGGCCTGTGTCGAATTTGCTCGCAACGTGGTAGGCTTGGAAGATGCGGCTTCAGCGGAAAACAATCCCGATACAGCCAACAACATCATCGACTTAATGGCTGACCAAGAAAACATTGAAAACTTAGGTGGGACATTGCGTCTAGGCTTGTACCCTTGTAAAATCAAAAAAGGCACCACCACTGCCGCAGCTTATGCAAACGGTGATGTCGTACAAGAACGCCACCGTCACCGCTACGAATTTAACAACCGTTACCGGGAAATTTTCGAAGCAAACGGCATGACCTTCTCCGGTGTTTCTCCAGACAATCGTTTGGTTGAAATTGTTGAAATTACTGATAAGAAGTTCTTCGTAGGTTGCCAATTCCACCCAGAATTGATTTCTCGACCAAACCGGCCACAACGCTTGATTAAAGCTTTCGTAGGGGCTTCTTTAGGGGAAGAAATCGGGGAATAAGAGACGGTAACAAAAGTGTCATTTCTTCAATCGAAGTCTAATCAAAAATGCAGAACCAGCGGCGATCACGCCGCCAGTTCTGCATTTTTTCGTAAATTTGGCTTCATTCCTCAATTTTCTTCTATAACAAATCATCAGCGGATGCTAGCCCTTAGCCTGCGATTTCATCTGCAAAAAGTAAGGTGACCTCAAAAAAGTCAATGGTATGACGTCTTCGTTGTGCAAGTCGACGATCCCAACCGTTTGTGTGAAGGTGATCGGCCCTTTAATTGACAAACCATTTATGCCGTGACAGCCCACCGACCGTCTAGCCAGGACCACAGTAGCCGGCGGACATAGCCAAATAAGCGCAAAGCCACATAGCTCAGAGCGAGGGCCATCGGCGGGAAATGAGCGGAAGCGAGAGCGACCAGCATTGCGCCAAAGCTACCGAAACGATCATGACAAACAGCTGGGGCTAAGCTGAACCAATACAAGAGGTTGGCAACGATGCCGGCTATCCCCAAGATTGTCCCTAAAAACAGCAGACTTTGGAGGGCAAATTCGCCACTGATTCCCCTGACGCTTTCACCGATTAAACTCATGATTTTAAAGTCTTGTTCCTGGGTTTGTGCGAAGAGACGGAAACTACGATGACAATAAGCAATCGTCGTTCCCCCGGCACAGAGTGTGACGAGAAGGGCAACCCCTTGAAAGATGCGGATTGGGATCAACGGAGCTTGGATCAGCTGAATCAGAGAACCGGTGCCATTTTCTGCTTCGCGTAAACCAGTGGCGACTTCTCGGTACCAATCGCTCAATAAATAAAAGCCGTTGACGCCACAAAAAGTGATCAGGCTCAGTAAGAAGACGAGGACCGCGGTGCCCCAAATTCCCGGTGTGCGGATCAGATTTTTACTAGCATTTTCAGCGAAATAGCTGGTTTTCCAAAACATCATCAGATTATTTTCCCTACTTTCTAGCCTTTTCCTCTCATATTTACGTTCATTTTAAGAAGCAAAGGATTGTGCTTTAACTTGCTTCATTATACCAAGGGGAAGGGGATTTTTTGCTTTGAAAGGAGAAATTTCCAAAAAAGGTAGGGTATCAGAAACGAGGCCGGTAGCGATAATTGTCATGGTTTGATTATTTTCCTTAAACCATCATGAGTTTTCTGAAAAAGATAGGAAAATTTCGCCTTTTTTAGGGAAATCCGAGAAGAATAAGGCGGTATTACTAGCGCTTATCGGATAACTTTGCTAAAATATAGACGTTGGTTAAGTCACGGCTTAACAAATAAAGTACTCAATTTTAGGAGGAATTTTATCATGCCAGTAGTATCATCAGCAGAATTTCTGAAAGCAGCTCGTAAAGGCGGTTACGCAATCGGCGGCTACAACACAAACAACTTGGAATGGACTCAAGCACTCTTGGAAGCAGCAGAAGCTAAAAAAGCTCCAGTCATGATCCAAACTTCAATGGGCGCAGCAAAATACATGGGTGGCTACAAATTGATCGTAAACTTGATCAATAACTTAGTTGAATCTATGAACATTACTGTACCAGTTGCTATCCACTTGGACCATGGTGACTACGACGCAGCTATGGCTTGTATCGACGCTGGCTACACTTCAGTTATGTTCGATGGCTCTCATTTGCCATTTGAAGAAAACTTGAAAAAAGCTCGTGAAGTTGTTGAAGCAGCTCATGCTAAAGGTATCGCAGTTGAATGTGAAGTTGGTTCAATTGGCGGTGAAGAAGACGGAATCATCGGTGCTGGCGAATTAGCTGACATTAACGAATGTGTCCAAATGGTTGGTACAGGTATCGACTCATTGGCATGTGGTATCGGTAATATCCACGGTGTTTACCCTGAAAACTGGCAAGGTTTGGCATTCGACCACTTAGCAGAAATTGCTAAAGCTGTCGGCGAAGATGTGCCATTGGTATTGCACGGCGGTTCTGGTATCCCTCAAGAACAAATCGAAAAAGCAATCTCTATGGGGATTTCTAAAGTCAACGTTAATACTGAATTCCAATTGTCATTTGCAAAAGCAACTCGCGAATACATTGAAGCTGGTAAAGACCACGAAGGTAAAGGATTTGACCCTCGTAAATTGTTGGCTCCAGGTAAAGCTGCCATCGTTAAAGATGCAGAAGAACACATCGACTGGTTCGGTTCAGCTAACAAAGCCTAAATCAAAACTAGTTAAATCACTAACTATAAAACTCCCACGACTGCAAGTTTTGCGGTGGTGGGAGTTTTTTTGTGGATGAAGAACTTATAAAAAACTATGCGCCAAGAAGCTGATGTATTAGGATTTAAGAGCGGATCAGGCCATCTTTTTGATGCTGGAAAAAGGTAAAAATTTAGCGACCTAGACATTGATATAAGGATAGCTAGATTGGAAAATGCCAAATACAAAGCAATTTGTCGTTACTCGTTCATCTTTCTGTAAGATGTAACTATATGGGTAATAATTTTATAGTCATTTCAGTATTTAAAGCTACTGTCATATCAATTCTACTGGACAAGTTTTCACCCTCCTAACTCTAATGATAGTTGGCTTTATGAAGGAGCTTCTTCCGCCTTGCTAGTAGAGACTAAAATCTAATAGCCTTTACCCGGTGAATCTTGCCGGTTTTCTCTTAAGTCGGCATAAACAATGCCACCCTTTAGCTTTTTTCTACCAGGGAATCATGTTATTCTTTTGGTAGTAAGGCTGACGCTGTTTGCTGTTGCTACCAGTCAAACTACTGATTGCAACGGGAATGCAACCAGCAGTTGCCAAAGAACAACCGCCAATTTCTAGTATGTAACCATATTTTCCTGTATTTTAATAGTAGGAAGTCCCTTAGCCAGAAATAAATGAGGTGGAAAAAATGATACTAGCAGATAAGATTATTTTGCAACGAAAGAAGAACGGTTGGACACAAGAAGAGTTGGCGGAATTGATGGGAGTGACCCGGCAATCTGTCTCCAAATGGGAAAGTGCACAAGCGATTCCCGATATTAAAAAAGTGATAGCCTTGTCGGAATTATTTGGCGTGAGTACGGATTATTTATTTAAAGATGAGATTGATGAGCCAGATTTTGTCGAACCCAAAGAAAACTTGCCACAGGTGACATTGGCACAAGCCCATGAGTTTTTGCAGATTAAGGAAACCACCGGCCGAATGATTGCGGTAGCGGTAAGCTTCATTATAATCGCAGTGGCGGGTTGGCTGGGGTTGACAGGTATCTCGGAAGTCCGTCAGGTTAGCAGTGGGGGGCTCACCAGCCTTTCAGGGTTGGCGTTATTGCTGGTATTGATTACATTAGCAGTAGCCGTTTTACTTTATAGTGGCTTCAAGACGGAACCTTTCAAGTTTTTGAATGATCAGCCTTTTGAAACAGAATATGGGGTAACGGGGATGGTTTCCCAGCGTCAAAAAGCTTATCGTCCACGTTATGTAACTTATAATATCGTCGCGACTTGTTTATGTATGTTAGGGGTGGTCCCTTTGCTAATCGGTGGCATGACGGCAAATGAAAGCTACCAGATTGGCGGCTTGGTGATGTTATTAGTCATTGAAGCCATTGGGGTGGGGCTGTTCATTCTCAATGGAATTCGTTGGGAAAGTATGTTGAAACTGTTGCAAGAAGGGGATTATGCTCGGGAAATCAAAGAGAAATCGGCTTTTGTGGATTCCATTGCCACGATATATTGGCTGACTGCTACGGCACTTTATGTTGGCTATAGCTTGATTACGGGTAACTGGCAATTTAGCTGGGTGCTCTGGCCGATTGCCGGGCTATTGTACGCCGTGCTGGTGGCTCTTTTGAAATTACGAGAGAACTCCCGTTAACGACTAAAAAACCCGAGAAGTTTGGTATAACTACCAATTTCTCGGGTTTTTACTTATCCTAAATAGGCCAAAGCTTTTTCTGGAAGGTCTTTTGCCGAGACTTCCTCATAAGTTTCTACATAGGCACCTTTATTTTTTAGCTTTAAATAACGATCCACATTCAGTTCGCTCAAGCCGTTAAATTCGATTTTTCGTGTCTTGCCGTTACGATCCACAGCAGTTTGGCGGTAAGTCGCGGTGCCGTAGCTGTTGACGGCATCCGGTGCTTTTGTTTTGATATAGACTTCACTCGTAGGCACCAAGGGATTGAAGCGATCAAGGATACCGCTGATTTCTCCCGGGGCATCTTTGGTAAACTGAGGCGTGATGACGCAGACAGCTCCCAGTAATAAGACGCCAGTTAGTAAGGTTCCAAATAATTTTTTCATCGTTGTTTCCTCCGTTTGTTTTAGGTATGAAGCTAGTTTAACGAAAGACGGGGGTGGAGCCATCCGTCTGAGGTCCGAATCCCAACTAACAAACTTGTCATTTCACTTCTGGGACAGCCCTACGATCCCAAGGCAAGTGATTTGCTATTTTGAAAAGTCGCTCCCTGTGTTAAAATTAAAGGAGAGATTCATTTTTTTATAATTAAAAGTAGAGTTTAGGTGACGAAAATGAAAAAAATAAAAATCCGCGGTGGCCGCCCTTTAAAAGGGGAAGTCACGATTAGCGGAGCCAAAAATAGTGCGGTAGCGTTGATTCCAGCAGCTATTTTAGCTGATTCACCGGTAACCTTAGAAGGGGTTCCTGATATTCAGGATGTCCATTCTTTGATTGAAATTTTAGAAATCATGGGGGTTCGGACGAATTTTTCGAATAACACGTTATTCATCGATCCCACCGATATTGTCTCCATCCCGATGCCTAGTGGCAAAATCAATAGCTTGCGGGCGTCTTATTATTTTATGGGCGCTTTGCTGGGGAAATTTGGCGAAGGGGTGGTCGGTTTGCCTGGTGGTTGTTATTTAGGACCGCGGCCCATCGATCTCCACGTCAAAGGTTTTGAAAGCCTTGGTGCGACAGTGACCAACGAACATGGTGCGATGTATCTGCGGACAGATGATCACGACCTTCATGGCGAACGCATCTTCTTGGATATGGTTTCCATCGGTGCCACCATCAACATCATGTTGGCAGCGGTCAAAGCCAAAGGGCGCACGATTATCGAAAATGCGGCGCGGGAACCAGAAATCATCGATGTGGCAACCTTGTTGAACAATATGGGAGCAAAAATTCGTGGGGCAGGAACCAATGAAATCCGGATCGATGGCGTGACTGAATTGCATGGTTGCCGTCATTCGATTATTCCCGATCGCATTGAAGCAGGGACTTATCTAGCTTTGGCAGCAGCAGTCGGTGAAGGAATCAAAGTCCATAATGTCATTTATGAACATTTGGAAAGCTACATTGCCAAACTAGAAGAGCTCGGTGTGACTATGGCGATTTCGGAAGATACCATCGAAGTCGATCCTGCACCGCATCTTCAGCCAGTCATTGTGAAAACCTATCCCTATCCTGGTTTTGCAACGGATTTGCAACAACCAATCACTCCTTTATTGATCAAAGCCCAAGGTACTTCAGAAGTGATCGATACTATCTATACCAAGCGGGTAAACCATATTCCTGAGTTGAAACGGATGGGGGCAGCGGCTGAAATCGAAGGCAATATGATGATTATTAACGGACCAAGTAAACTCCATGGAGCTGAAGTGGTCGCCAGCGATTTACGGGCCGGGGCTTGTTTGGTCATTGCCGGCTTGATGGCTGAAGGGGAAACCACCATCAGCAATGTTGAGTTTATTTTGCGCGGCTACGATCATATCGTAGAGAAACTGACGGCTTTGGGTGCGGATATCGAGATGGTTGAAGTTCCAGAGGTAGAGTAAGCAAATTCAAGCAGGTTCTCTTTGGTGGATTGGCTACCAAAAAGAGCCTGCTTATGTATTTAGAAAAGATGAGGTGGCCAGATGGCTGATTATTTAACAATGGCAGAGTTGGAACATAAAACACTAAAAGAGATTTACAACTATGCCAAACAATTTAAAATTCCCTACTATAGCCAGATGAACAAAAAGGAGCTTTCCTTGGCGGTCATCCGGGCTCAAGCAGAAAAGCAAGGTTTTTATTTTATGGAGGGAGTCCTAGATATTATTGGTCAAGAAGGCTATGGCTTTTTGCGACCAATCAATTACGGCCCCAGTGCTGAAGACATTTATATTTCTTCTTCACAAATTCGCCGTTTCGGCTTGCGCAATGGTGATAAAGTCGCCGGCAAAGCCCGTCCCCCTAAAGAATCAGAGCGCTATTACGGCTTGATGCATGTGGAGTCGGTCAATGGCAAAGATCCCGAAGAAGCCAAACAACGGCCCCATTTTCCTGCCTTAACCCCTTTGTATCCCACCCGTCATATCAAACTAGAAACCACTCGCGGCCGCTTGGCTACGCGAATGATGGATATTTTTGCGCCGGTTGGCTTTGGCCAACGAGGCTTGATCGTAGCCCCGCCAAAAGCTGGAAAGACAAGTATCTTGAAAGAAATTGCCAATGGGATTACCGATAACTATCCCGAAGTCGAGCTGATTGTCTTATTGATTGACGAACGTCCCGAAGAAGTCACTGATCTGGAACGAAGCGTCAAAGGCGACGTTGTTTCGTCGACTTTTGACTTGCAACCACAAAACCATACTCGTGTTTCCGAACTAGTCTTGGAGCGGGCGATGCGCTTAGTGGAAGATAAGCGAGATGTCGTGATTTTGATGGACAGCATCACCCGGTTGGCACGAGCTTATAACTTGGTGGTTCCTCCTAGTGGGCGTACGTTAAGTGGGGGGATTGATCCGGCGGCACTCTACAAACCTAAGAAATTTTTCGGCGCTGCTCGTAATATCGAAGAAGGCGGCAGCTTGACCATCCTTGCCACCGCCTTAGTGGATACCGGCAGTCGGATGGATGATGTCATCTATGAAGAGTTTAAAGGGACCGGCAATCAGGAACTTCACCTGTCTCGAGAGCTTGCCGAACGCCGCATCTTCCCAGCAATCGATATCAAACGCTCCGGCACACGGAAAGAAGAACTCTTGATGACTCCGGACCAACTGGAGGAAACCTGGAAGATTCGCAATAACATGACCGGAGATGCTTTAGAGTATACAGAGCAATTTCGGCAACTGCTGACGAAGACCAAAAGCAATCAGGAATTGTTTGATGCCTTTTCAGAAGTTAGCTTTGGTCGAAAGAATCCGCGAAATCAAAAAAGATAATTGCATCTAAATTTGAATCATGGTAATATGTTACTGTTGTAAATTAGACAAATAACTCTGGTGCAGCAGATGGACCAGGGCAAAGGAGCGAAAACGATTATGAAACAAGATATCCATCCGGATTACCATCCAGTTGTATTTATGGACTCCACAACAGGTTTTAAATTCTTGTCAGGTTCTACAAAACACTCTCAAGAAACTGTTGAATGGGAAGATGGCAACACGTATCCAGTGATCCGTGTCGAAGTAACATCTGACTCTCATCCATTCTACACTGGCCGTCAAAAATTCACCCAAGCAGACGGACGTGTCGACCGTTTCAACAAAAAATACGGTCTCAAAGACGCAAACGCTGCGGAATAATTCTAACTTGCTTAGAATACTGTTGTATCAACAGTTTGGAGGTTTCTCTCATGTACGAGAGGACCTCTTTTTTTTGCATTTGGTTGTGTTTTGAAATGTCATTGGCAATAGTATATGATGATTTATTTTTGTATTTAATTAGTTTAATTTGTTTATTTTTTAATTTAACTCTTGACGATTATTACAATTCATCTGATAATTAATGTAGCGCTAACATTGGAGGGATTTAGATGAAAAACAAGTATTTCATTGGCTTTGGTATCCTCTTGATTTTCCTTGCTTTTGCCAAGGTTTTACCTAATGTTTATTTAAATATTGGAGCTTTAGGGTTATTTTTATCTATTGGTTTCTTTATTTTTAGTCTGTTTAAACGAAAGAGAGGACGGCTTAAATTAGCGGGAATTATGGCCTTGAGTGCACTTGCCATTAGTGTGGCCGGTAGTGCATTTGCAGGAAATGCGGATCACAGGCAGAGTGCCACCCCCAACAATCTAATTACACAAGTTTCAACAAAGAAATCCAGTGAGGTAGTAGCTACCGAAGCCTCTGTTGAAAAAGCTCAAAAAGCGGAAGAAAAACGATTAGCTAAAGAAGCAGAAGCAAAAAAGCGTGAAAAGATAGTATTGGCAGAGACAGCAAAGAAAAAAGAGGCTGAAAAACAAGCCCAAGCTGAAAAAGAAGCCGAAGAAAAAGCAGCGAAAAAAGCGGAAGCTGAGAAAGCTGCTGCAGCAAAAGAAGCAGCAGCTAAAGCAGAAGAGCAACGAATAGTAGCAGAAAAAGCCGAGGCTGAACGGGTTGCTGCTGAAGAGGCAGCAGCTGAAAAAGCTGCCCAGGAAAAAGCTGCTCAGGAAAAAGCCGAGGCCGATCGTTTAGCAGCTGAGCGAGCAGAAGCGGAACGTGTTGCAGCTGATCAAGCCGAAGCTGAGCGACTCGCTGCAGAACAAGCGGAAGCCGAACGCATTGCTGCTGCAGAACAAGCGCAACAAGCGCAAGCAAGTGGCGAAGTGGTGTATGTTGCACCTGAAAGTGGTAGAAAATATCATTATAGTCCTGGATGCCGGGGTCTCAGTCAAGCAAATTCTGTAGTGGATATGACGGTCGATCAAGCAAAGGCTAACGGCTACACCATCTGTGGTTGGGAAGACTAAGCCTTGTTTTAAAATCAATTGCTTTTTTTAGCTATTTGAAGTTGATTAGATGCTTGCGGGAAATCAGGAGACGTAAATGGTTGTGAAGAGTAATGAATCATTTTTTGATCTAAATAATAAGTAGAGGTCTCTTCTATAACAGAAGGGCCTCTTTTCCTTTTCCAACAGTTTCGTCTGACAAGTTATTTCAATCAATTTTTTCATCAAGTTTATATTTGAAATCTTTAAAGAGGGCGTCTACTATCACGGCCTTCTTTTTCTTTACCTACATTTTCTGAAAAAGCTTTCAAGGTATGTTGTTTTTTAATTCATAAAAAAATCACAATTTTTATATGCAAAATCCTTGCAAATCATTCTCACAGGCGTATAATGACACAGTGTCACATGACAGTCTGTCATTTGGAGGGCAACAATCACGATGGGAGGGAGTAGCATGCCAAAGGAAACCTTTTTTCATTTGCCGTTAGAAAAACAACAACGGATTATGCGAGCGGCGAAAAAAGAATTTTCCAGAGTGCCTTTGGGAGAGGCTTCGGTTGCGCAAATCATTAAAGATGCGGAGATTCCTCGGGGCAGTTTTTATCAATATTTTGAGGATAAAGATGATCTTTACTTCTATTATTTTAAAAGTAGTCATCGCAATGCCCAAGAGGAATTGAAAAAAGCGATGAAAAAAGCTGATGGTCGCTTATTTGACGGCTTCGAACTGTATTTTGCCAAAATGGTGGAAGAAGTCTTGCAAGGGCCAAATGCCGCCTTTTATCGCAATCTCTTTATGAACATGGATTACCGTTCCTTTCATAAAGTGGCGCCACCTTTTAACCGGGGGATTCACCCGCCGCTGCATCAACACCAATCAGATGAGCAGTGGCAAGAGTTTTATGACACGATTGACCTGTCTTTGTTGCAGTTGGAAAGCCAAGAGGATCTAAGAATTCTAGTCAAATTGTTGATGCACGTGGTTTTTTCCACCGTAGCGGATGGGTATCGTCAGCTGCTTGATCAGCCGGAGTTGGATATTGATAAGATTCAGGCGGAGTTTAATTTGAAAATCAGTTGGTTAAAATACGGTGCCGCCAAAGAAATACCGAAAAATGAACAACGTAAGGAAGGTTAAGCCATGAAATTATTTAAGTATCTCAAAAAATATTGGTATGCCATCTTGGCTGCCTTGTTATTGTTGGTAGTGCAAGCCCACAGCGATTTGACATTGCCAAGTATCACCTCAGATATCGTGGATGTGGGGATCCAACAAGGGGGCCTGGAAACAGTCACTCCAGATAAAATCCGCGAATCTACCTTGTCGGCCATCCAACTGTTTATGACGGAGGATGAAAAAGAGACTATTGCCGATAATTACAAAAAGACCACCGAAAAAGTCGATGGCAAGGAAGAGACAGTTTACAAACTTGACTTAAAAGAAGGCATGACCAAAAGCAAACTGTCAAAAATCTTTGAACTGCCCATGATGATGTTGGCCTCTTCACAAGCAAAGGATTCTTCTGAAGCCGGCCTAGCAAAAGAAATCATGGATAGCTACCAAGGTTTGAGTAAAAAAGGTGCCGAAGCCAAAGAACTTGGTGCGGAAGCTGAAAAATTAGGAAAGCAAGCCCAAGCCGCAACTACTGAAGCTCAAACCGCGGCAGCAAGTGGGGATATGGCTACGGCTCAAAGTAAAGGGGCAGAAGCAGAAGACTTAGGTGCCCAAGCCAAAGACAAAGGTGCCCAAGCCCAAGCATTAGCTGATGAAATCACTAAGACGACTGAGGAAATGCCAGCCAAAGTCGAAGAAGCTCGAAAAGCGACCACCGATGAGCTAGGCGACATGGGGGCAGACTCCATGAAAACGGTGGGGGTCCAATTAACCTTAGCAGAATACAAAGCATTGGATATGGATACTGGTAAAATTCAAACCAATTATATGATCAAAAAAGGGCTGCAGATGATCGGCTTGACCTTAGTCTCTGCCGTAGCTGCCGTCTTAGTTGGTTTGATTGCTTCCTTAGTTTCTTCAAAAGTCGGGAAAGAATTGCGACTGGGTCAATACAGCAAGATTTTACAGTTCTCCAATGCCGAGATGGAAAAATTCTCCCCAGCCTCATTGATTACTCGGAGTACCAATGATATTCAACAAATCCAAATGGGGTTAGTGATGAGTATCCGGATGGTCTTGTATGCGCCAATTCTCGGAATAGGTGGGATTTACAAAGTTTACCAAACGGGGACAAGCATGGGCTGGATTATCGGTGTAGCGGTGGCTGCGGTGATGGTATTAGTCGGAACCCTGTTGATTTTCACCATGCCGAAGTTCAAGAGCTTGCAAAAACTCGTGGACCGCGTGAACTTAGTTTCTCGTGAAATCATCACTGGTTTGCCAGTCATTCGGGCCTTCTCTCGTGAAAAATACGAAGAAAAACGTTTTGATGGTGCCAATACAGATTTGATGAAAACGCAATTGTTTGTCAATCGGGCCATGTCCATCATGATGCCAGTGATGATGTTAGTCATGAATGGGATCTCAGTCTTGATCGTCTGGGTCGGAGGTCATAATATGGATGCCGGACAACTGCAAGTAGGGGATATGATGGCCTTCATCACTTACACGATGCAAATCGTGATGGCCTTTATGATGATTTCGATGGTTTCCATCATCTTGCCACGGGCGAACGTCTCTGCTGGTCGGGTGGATGAAGTCTTGGAAACTAAACCGACGATTACCGATCCTAAAAATCCACAAGATGACCGAGAATATACTGGCGCAGTCAAATTTGAAGGGGTCAGCTTCCGTTATCCAGATGCTGACGAAGATGTCTTGCATCACATCAACTTTACTGCAAAACCCGGAGAAACAACCGCATTGATCGGGTCGACGGGTTCCGGTAAATCAACAGTGGTGAACTTGATTCCTCGATTGTTTGATACGACGACAGGTCGCATCACGATTGATGGTGTTGACATTCGTGAAATAAGCTTGCACAAGTTGCATGACTTGATTGGTTTTGTTCCTCAAAAAGGGGTTCTTTTCTCCGGAGATATCCAATCCAATATCAAGTTTGGTAACGAAGCTGGTATCACTGATGAACAGATGAAAAAAGCGGCTGAAATTGCCCAAGCGACTGAGTTTATTGAAAGCAATGAAGCTGGTTATGACCGGGAAATCTCCCAAGGTGGGACCAACGTTTCCGGTGGGCAAAAACAACGTTTGTCGATTGCCCGGGCGTTAGCCAAAGATCCTAAAATCTTGATTTTCGATGATTCTTTATCCGCTTTGGACAACAAGACGGATGTAGCCTTGCGCCGGGCATTGGCCGAACAAGTCTCTGGGATTACGCAAATCATCGTGGCGCAAAAGATTTCCACGATTTTACATGCGGACAACATCATCGTCTTGAATGAAGGACGGATCGTCGCTCAAGGCACCCATGATGAACTGATGGCAACATCAGAAGTCTACCAAGAAATTGCTTCTTCCCAATTGAGTAATGCCGAATTAGGTTTGGAAGCAGAATAGGGGGGAAAGATTATGGCAGAAAATAACGAACGTCGCCCACAACGAGGACCTGGTATGGGTCGCGGGATGGGTGCCGGTGAAAAAGCCAAAGATTTCAAAGGGACAATCAAAAAACTTGTCGCTTATCTGGCAAACTACAAAATTGCGTTACTGATGGTAATGATCTTTGCCGCAGTATCCACGATCTTTAATATTTGGGGTCCGAAAATCCTCTCCAAGGCGATTACGGAACTCTTTACCGGACTGGTTAGTAAATATCAAGGTACCGGTGGCATCAACTTTGACAAAATCGGACAAATTCTCCTCTTTATGCTAGGTCTTTACTTAGTATCTTCAGCGTTTGGTGTGATGCAAGGTTGGATCATGTCCACGATTACGCAAAAAGTAACCTACCGTATGCGGAAAGAAATCTCCGAAAAAATCAATCGTATGCCGATGAATTATTTTGAAAGTCGGACCACTGGTGAAGTTTTGTCCCGGATTACCAACGATGTGGATACGCTAGGACAATCGCTGAACCAATCCATCACGCAGCTGATCACCTCGACCTTTACGGTGATTGGGGTTATCGTGATGATGCTTTCGATTTCATTACCAATGACGGGGATTTCCATCTTGATCGTACCGATTTCCCTGGTATTGATTTTGTTTGTCGTGAAGTTTTCGCAAAAACACTTCGCTACCCAACAAAAATACTTGGGGATTATCAATGGTCAAGTAGAAGAAACTGTTGGTGGTTACAACATCGTGCATTTGTTTAACGATGAAGAAAACGCCTTGAAAGAATTTACTGAGCAAAATGAAGTGTTGTTTAAATCTGCATGGAAATCACAATTTCTTTCTGGTTTGATGCAACCAATCATGAACTTTGTCGGTAACTTAGGGTATGTAGCAGTCGCGATTATCGGTGGGATTTTCGCTTACAACGGGACCATCACGGTAGGGGATATCCAAGCCTTTATCCAATACGTCCGCAACTTGACGAACCCGATTGCCCAATTGGCACAAGTCTCCAATATGTTGCAATCGATGGCAGCCGCTGCTGAACGGGTCTTTGAATTCTTGAACGAAGAAGAAGAAGCGCAAACTGTTGAAAATCCAGTGAAAGTTGGCAAAGTCAGCGGAATGGTGGATTTCGACCACGTTCATTTTGGCTACAACCCAGATAAAATCATCATCAATGACTTTAGTAGTCATGTGGACCCTGGCCAAACCGTCGCGATCGTTGGACCAACTGGGGCCGGCAAAACGACGATGGTGAAACTGTTGATGCGTTTTTATGATGTCAATTCCGGAGCTATCAAAATCGATGGCTACAATATCAAAGACTTCAACCGGGCGGATCTCCGAGAAAATATCGGGATGGTCTTACAGGATACTTGGTTGTTTAAAGGGACGATTATGGACAACTTGCGCTATGGGAATTTGGATGCGACTGACGAAGAAGTTTATGCCGCTGCCAAAGCTGCCCATGTCCATCACTTTATCGAAACCTTACCTGGTGGCTACAACATGGTCTTAAATGAAGAGTCTTCAAATATTTCTCAAGGGCAAAAACAATTATTGACGATTGCTCGGGCGATTTTGGCAGACAAACCAATCTTGATTTTGGATGAAGCCACGTCATCTGTCGATACCCGTACAGAAGTTTTGATCCAAAATGCCATGAACAACTTGATGGCTGGCCGGACTTCCTTTGTCATCGCTCACCGCTTGTCCACGATTAAAGACGCCGACAAGATCTTATATATGCAAGATGGCGATATCAAAGAACAAGGTACCCATGAAGAATTGCTGGCCCAAGGTGGTTACTATGCTGCTTTGTACAATTCACAATTTGAAGAATTGGCTGGTTGATAAAGTCAGGAAAGCTTCAGGAAACAGAAAATTGAGCAATGAAATGTGTCACACCATCTTTTCCTGAAGCGACGACTAGCTTAGAAAAAAATTAAAGTGATTCCTGTAGACGAGAGCTGGCGCTTAAAACCAGCTCTCGTTTTTGTGTTTTTCGGGAAATTGTAAAACACTAGTAAGGAGTTATAAAAATAGTGGGAATTATCTGTCTTCGTGGTGTTATTTTTAAAAGCCAAACAAAATTTTAAAGACCTTTAATTTGTTTCAGAAAACCTTTAGTTTGTTTCTGTTTTTCCATGGTAGAAAGCGTTACCTTGAATAGGTGGTTTGATTGTGAAACGAGTGGTCTCTTGATTTTCTGAGAAAGAAGAGTTGTTTATATTACCGGGGTTGTTTTGCTTTGTTACACAAAAATGACAACGATTCCATCGATACTGAATAAGAGGAGTGCTGTTTTACAATCAATCAAAGAAATCAGCTTAGGGAAGCCAGTTGGAAGTTAATTTCAAAGGGACTTTTTCTTGAGCAAAAATGACGAGGAGGAGAAAGATGAAACACATTCATTTCAAAAGTGCTGCAGTCTTGACGTTATTGGCAGCATTGATGATCGGTGCCAGCGGTTGTGAAACCAAAGGAGCAACCCAGCAAAAAGATGGGGCACAACAGGTGGTTTATTCGGAAACAGAAGAGGCAAAACTTAATCGCGGGATGGATAATCAACCCCAATCTTCCTATTGGTTTCCAGAGGATTTGCTAAAATGGGACTTTGAAAAAGATGAAGATGCCAAATACAATGTCAGCACCACGCCTTTAGCCAAACGAGTAGAAAAAGAACAATTGACTAAAAGCAATGCCACCCAAGATGCGGATATGCAAGTGGTAGCGTTATCGATTATGAATGCTAGTACCAGCGGCAACGCTCCCCGAGGTATCAACACTTTTGATGCCAATGTTTTTTCATCTTGGCAATATATCGATAAAATGGTCTACTGGGGCGGTTCCTCGGGGGAAGGGATTATTGTTCCACCGAGTGCCGATGTCATTGATGCCGCTCATAAGAATGGGGTGCCGATTTTAGGAACGGTTTTCTTCCCACAAACGGCACATGGTGGGAAAATCGAATGGCTTTCACAATTTTTGGAAAAAGATAAAGCAGGGCATTTCCCAATCGTGGATAAATTGATTGAAGTGGCTGACCAATATGGTTTTGATGGGTGGTTTATCAACCAAGAAACAGACAATGAAGTCACCAGTTTTGATGAAGCAGCCGCAAATAAAGAGGAAACAAAAGAAGATACCGCTACGAACGAATTAAATAAAAAACATGCCACTTTGATGCAAGAATTGATCAAAGAGTACAAAGAAAAAGTTGGCGAAAAACAAGAGCTGATGTGGTACGACTCCATGACCGAAGAGGGTAAGATGGATTGGCAAAATGCCTTGACTGACAAAAATGATGCTTTCATGGTGGATGGGGACATGAACCCCGTAGCCGATGATATGTTTTTGAACTTCTGGTGGAATACCGATGAATTGGCGAAAGATAAATTATTGGAAAAATCCGCTGCCAAAGCTAAAGAGTTGAATATCGATCCCTACGATTTATTTGCAGGTATCGATGTCCAAGCAGATGGCTACATGACACCAACCCGCTGGAGCTTATTCACTGATAAAAATAACAAGCCCCTGACTTCACTAGGCCTTTATGTACCGGATTGGACGTATTTCTCTGGCGGGACTCCAGATGATATCCAAGCTCGTGAAAATACCTTCTGGGTCAATGGTCAAGCTGATCCAACTTTAAGCGTACCAGTCGCTGATGGGCAATGGCCTGGGGTTTCCACTTATGCCTTAGAACAAACCGCTGTGACCCAGACACCGTTTGTCACCAATTTCAATCTTGGGAATGGCTATAATTATTTCATCGATGGTAAAAAAGTCTCTGGATTGGACTGGAACAACCGTAGTCTCCAAGACGTATTACCCACTTATCGCTGGATTTTTGAACATGGAGAAGGCAATCAATTGGATGTTTTGATGGATTATGCTGAGGCGTATCAAGGCGGGAACTCTCTGAAATTGCGAGGGACCATGAATGAAAATACGGCTAGCAAGATCAAACTCTATGGGACAGATCTGCAATTGACGAAAGACACGGTCTTCACCACGACTGCTAAAGCCAGTGAGAAAACTGATTTGAAACTCATTTTGACGATGGTAGATGGCACTGAAGAAACTATCAAAGGCGACAAAAAAGTTGGTTCTGATTGGACGAAAGTCACTTTTGATGTCGACAAATTGACAGATCAGAAGGTCAAATCAATTGCGTATAGCCTGGCTAGTGAAAAAACTAGTGATGTCTACGAGTTCAATTTTGGACAACTAGCGATTACTACAAAAGAAGCTAAGAATACCGAAACCGTCAAAAATGTTGCGATTGAAGATGCCCTTTTTGATGAAGAAGAAAGTAATTATGCCGGTATTCGTTTGACTTGGGACACAGTCGATATGGCGAACTTCTCTCATTACAATATTTATCGGCTAAATCAAGATGGTAGCCGTTCCTTTGTCGGGGCCACGCCAGCAGCAAATCACTATATCAATGCTTTAGAACGCAATGATGATACCAATAAAACCGACTTTATCGTGGTGCCAGTGGATATCTGGGGCAATCAAGGACAGGACTCCAAAAAAGTCACTTTGAAATGGCCAAATAACGCCATTCCAAAAGCTTCCTTTACCGCTTCTCGGACTTTGATCGCACCTGGAGATCAAGTAACCTTTACCAACACTTCTTCGGCGAATACTGAGTCGGTCAAATGGGAATTTACCGGTGGCGACATCGCGGATAGTACCGAAGACGCCCCTGTGGTTACTTATGCCAAGGCTGGGGTCTATGCAGTAAAACTAACCGCCAAAAATAAAGCAGGGGAAACCCCAGTAGAAGTCACTGAATTTATTACCGTTTCCGACGCTGCCAAAGGGGACTTAGCCTTATTGTCAGCCGGAGCAAAAACTGAGGCTTCTGGCTTTACCAATGATAGTGAAGCACCAGAATTTGCAGTGGATGGCAAATTGGATACAAAATGGTGTGCGACTGGGACACCCCCTCACGAAATCACTATCGACCTGGGAAAAGTTAAAACCATTAGTGAAGTTCATTTGGCCCATGCGGAAGCCGGTGGCGAAGCGCCAGATATGAATACCAAAGCTTACTCGATTTTGGTTAGTGAAGATGGCAAAGACTACAAGCAAGTCACTCGCGTTATCAGCAATACCGCTGGAGAATCGGTGGATACCTTCCCAGCAGTCAACGCCCGCTATGTGAAACTATCAGTGGACAAACCAACACAAGGTTCTGACACAGCGGTACGGATTTATGAAATGGCAGTTTATGGTTTGAAATAAAGCAAACTAGACACCTTATGATAGCGTAACAGGCTGTCATAAGGTGTCTTCTTATTGGATTGAGGCAGTGTTAAATAACGAAGGAAAACTTATAAATCTGATTGTATTTCATTGACGTGCTCCTTAAAAGAACTGATAATTAAAATACGCCAAAGAATTTGGGAGGCACTATGAAAAAGTCGAAAAAGATAAAAAAAGTTTTTCCTTTATTGTTTAGTTTGGGTTTATTGTTCAGCGGAGTGACTGGCTGTAGTGATGCGGGGACTGCTAAGGGAAAAGAAGAGACGAAAGCCACTGCCACTCAAGAGCAAGTAGCAAAAAAAGCAGCCACAGCAAAGAAAGAAGAACAAGCAGCTAAAGATAAAGCTGAAAAGGAACAAGCCACTAAGAAACAGGCGAAAAAGGTAGCAGAGGCTAGAGCCAAGACTGAGGAAGAAAAAGCTGAAAAAGAAGAAGCCGCAGCAAAAGCCAAGGCTGCAAAAGCAAAAGCAAAAGCAAAAGCAAAAGCAGCAAAAGCAAAAGCAGCAAAAGCAAAAGCAGCAAAAGAACATGCCAAACAAACGATCATCGCTCAACAAAAAAAGGTAGTCAACGAACTAGCTAACTTGGAGTATCAAGGTACGCAAACGATTGAAGCGAATGACGGGGTGCCGCTTTTCACAGAGGAAGATCTTAGTTTGACAGATGGGGCTTGGGAATCCTATGGTGATTTGGATAGTTTGAATCGTGTAACTGGTGCCAATGCCATGTTAAACCAAAGTTTGATGCCTACAGAAGAACGAGGGGATATTTCTGCTATTCAACCGACTGGCTGGAAGAACAAGAAAATCAAAGGCGGCTATTTGTATAATCGCTCTCACCTGATTGGCTTTGCTTTATCTGGTGAAAATGCCAACTGGAAAAATTTGATGACTGGTACTCGCCAATTAAACTCGCCGGAAATGCTAAGTTTCGAGATGGATTTGAAGTATTACTTGGAAGAGGACAGCAATCGATACGTCCGCTATCGAGTAACGCCAATTTTTCGCGGGGATGAGCTTTTGGCTCGCGGGGTGCAATTAGAAGCGCAATCAATTGGGAGCAATGCGGTCAGTTATAATATGTATATCTTCAATATTCAAGACGGAGTGACGCTAAATTACGCGGATGGTTCTAGTGAAATTGACTCGAACGATCAGTCAGACACAGGGGAGTTTAAAACAGAAACACCTGCCAGTGATACGACTAATAATGGTGGGCAAGGAACCGCTAGTGATGATCAAGAATACGTGGATGAAAACGGCAATGGCTTGATTAAGGGCTCAAACAGTGGCATTTATCACGTTCCGGGTTCAACCTATTACAACCGCACCACCAATCCCAAACAAATGTTTAAAACGGTTAGGGAAGCAGTCGCTGCTGGCTATCGGGCGCCGAAAGGGTAATCGAAAAGTAAACAACGCCACAATCTTCCAATGAATCAGGAGGTTGTGGCGTTTTTTTGATTTGAAAATAGTTGTTAAGTCAGACACGATGCTTTTTGCGAAATTCGCTAGGGCTAATGGCAAACTGTTGTTTAAAGTATTTGGAGAGGTGGTACCCATATTTAAACCCCGTCAGTTCAGCGATTTCCTCGATAGGTAAAGTAGTGGAGACCAGCAGTTGTTGCACGTTTTTCAGACGTAATTGCAGTAAATAATGTTTCGGTGACACTCCAGTTTCACTTTTGAATAACCGTGAAAGGTAAGCCGCATTGAAGTTGAACTGTTGGCTGAGTTGGCTAATGGAAATTTCTTCTTGATAATGGGTTTCGAGATAGCGAATCAGACGCAAAATCTGGGGATGACGGATGGGCTGTTTGAATAAGGGATCATCGCTTTGTTGTATCAGCTGGGGCGGCTGGTACAAAAATAAATCTGCGACTAGATGGGAGCGGATGACAAAGCTGGGTCCAGATAGATCGTATACATACTGACGTAACAGCTGCTCATCCATGGCCATGCGCTCAGCATCAACCGTTAAAGGACCAACTGGTGGGTGCAAACTGCTGGTAATGTCTAGACGGAAAAAGTGAAATGTCAAAGGAGCCAGCACCCTTCGTTGAAAAAGAACGCCTGGTGGGCACAACAAGACACAAGGTCCTTGCCCGCGTCCGCTGACGGTCCCGATTTGGTAATCAAGGCGACCTTCTGTTATCAAATACATCACCCAAAAGCTATCGGTATCCTGCGCAAGTTGAAAATGGGGCTTTGCTTCCCACCAGACATGATCGATTACCTTGACAAGTGCCATCTGTCATCCTCCTTTGAAAAAGTCAAAAAATGCCAAATTTCCCTTCCTTTTTACCATTGTATACTTTATCACAAAAACTATAATAAGGCTATCAATGAGAGGGAGCGGTTCCACATGAAGGAAATCAAAACAGATATCATCGTCGCCGGTGGGGGCTTAGCTGGCGTTTGTGCAGCCATTGCGGCAGCGCGAGAAGGCAAAACAGTCGCTCTAATCCAAAATCGTGGGGTGTTAGGTGGCAATTCCTCTAGCGAAATCCGCGTTTGGGTTTGCGGTGCCACCAAACACGGGGTCAATCGCTATGCACGAGAAACAGGGATTATGGGAGAATTGTTTTTAGAAAACCAATATCGCAATCCCCAAGGCAATGTCTACCATTGGGATCTACTATTGTTAGAAAAAGTAAAAAAAGAACAAAATATCCAATTGTTCTTAAATACTGAAGTAACGGATGTCCAAATGCATTCAGAAAATCGGATTGCTGCTGTGATTGCGCAAACGCAAGCTGCCGAAAACAGTTATCGTTTTTCTGCAGAGTATGTTATCGATTGTACCGGGGATGGCTTGGTGGGTGCCAAGGCTGGAGCAGCTTTCCACATGGGACGTGAAAGCCAAGCCGAGTACGGGGAATCATTGGCGCCTGCTGAAGCAGACCAGGATCTGCTAGGAAGCACGTTGTTGTTTTATACCAAAGATGTTGGCGAGCCAGTGAAGTTTATTGCACCACCTTTTGCCAAAAAGTTGACCGATACTTCCATTTTAAACAATCGGACTTTGAAGGCTGCAGATAATGGCTGTGCCTATTGGTGGATTGAGTGGGGAGGAAAACTAGATACGATTCATGACAATGAGCCCATTCGTGATGAGCTCTTGGCAGTTGTTTATGGTATTTGGGATCACATCAAAAACTCAGGGAAATATGATGCGGCTACCTTGGATTTGGAATGGGTTGGGACCTTACCTGGCAAACGGGAATCCCGCCGCTTTATCGGGGATTACGTGTTGACTCAGCAAGATATCGAAAACCAAACCTTGTTTGAAGATCGGGTGGCGTTTGGTGGCTGGTCCATTGATCTGCATCCATCGACGGGGATGTATACTGAATCAGCTGGGGCTCGCCACGTGGTAGCAGATGGCGTATATCACTTGCCTTACCGGATGTTGTATTCTAAAAATATCGAGAACCTCTTCTTTGCTGGTCGCAATGTTTCCGCAAGTCACGTAGCATTCGGGACGATTCGGGTGATGGCGACTTGTGGGATTTTAGGAGAAGCTGCCGGAACAGCCGCTGCTTTTGCGATTGAGCAAGAATGTTCACCGCGGGAGATTTACCAAACACATCTAGCTGCGTATCAACAACGCTTGCTGAAAAATGACGCTTCAGTGATTGGCCTAGTCAATCAAGACGCAGAGGATTTGGTTAAACAAGCAACCGTCTCCGTATCTAGTCAATTGACAAGATTGGATACGAGTACCAATCAGCTGACCAAACGGGCTTTGACGCAAGGGGTTGGACTGATTTTCCCTTATACTGGTCAAAAAGAGCTGCGGGTTTTACTTGAAGCTCAGGTGGCTACTGACTTGCAAGTAGCATTTTACGAAACGGGTCGTCAGGAAAACTACATCCCTGAAAACCTTCTTGAAGCAACCACGCTGTCTGTTCAAGGAGGTGGGCGCCAATGGGTGACGATTCCATTGCCTCAAGGTCCAGCGAGAAATATCTTTATGGAGTTCAAGGAAAATCCGGAACTAGCCGTCTTCTTTAGTTCGAAAGTTTTACCAGGGGTGTTGACCTTTATCAACGATCCTATCGCTGAATTGAATCAACCGGAACTCCACGATTATGTGCGAAAATCAGCCATTTTGTATTGGACGAATCAAAAAATCAATCGTCAAAACTTGGTCTTCCAGACTGCAGCGGGGACTTGTTATCAAGGAGGCGCTTTGATCAATGGTTTGGTACGACCATACGGGATGCCAAATCTGTGGGTTTCAGAAGAAAGCAGCAAGGAAGAAACCATCACCTTGAACTGGGAAGAAGCCAAAACAGTTTCTGAGATTCGGCTAACTTTCAATGATGATGTCAATGAAGATATCGTCAATCTTCACCACCATCGGACCAATTTTGAAGTTGTTCCAGAATTGATCAAGGCTTACGAGATTTGGGGCGAGTATCAAGGAGCCCGTCAATTGCTCGTCAAAGAGACGGATAATCGGGTGCGGCACTTGGTTCATGACCTTAATCCGCAACCTTTTGATAAATTGGTCGTGAAGTTATTAGAAACCAATGGTAGCCCAGTCAAATCTATGTACGAAATTCGTGTTTATTAAGGAGCGAGAAAAATGAATGCAACAGAAAAAATTAGTAAACCTCAAGGCAAGTTTAAGATGCGTTATGTCATCTTAGCCTTAGTCTTTGTCAACATCGTCATCAACTATATGGATCGCACCAACGTCTCCATCGCCATGCCAGAACTGGCCAAAGAAATCGGGTTGACTACAGTCGAGCAAGGCTTGATCTTCTCAGCATTTGGCTGGATTTATGCAGCTATGCAAGTACCTGGTGGCATTATGTTGGATAAATTCGGTTCACGGATTATGTACTTTATCAGTTTGTTTGGTTGGTCATTGATGACGCTCTTCCAATCTGGGATTTCTAGTTTTGCGCAATTGTTAGGGTTGCGTCTAGGCGTTGGTTTCTTTGAATCACCAGTGATGCCTGCCAACAACCGGGCCATTTCCTATTGGTTCCCAGAAAATGAACGGGGAACAGCCATCGGGATTTATTCTTCGGCCCAATTTTTAGGCTTGGCGGTTTCCATGCCCATCTTGTACAGCATCCACAACACTGTAGGCTGGCGGGGACTCTTTATCATTACCGGGGTTGTGGGCATCATCTGGGCTTTTGTCTGGTATGTGATTTATTCTGACCCTGCAAAAAATAAATGGGTGAGCCAAGCTGAGTTGGATTACATCAAAGCTGGCGGAGCGGTCTTTGAAGAAGAAAAAGCCGTCAAAGGTGAAAAAGCAAAATCAAAATTAACCAAAGAAAACTTACGTCAATTGTTTACGAAGAAATTGATTGGGATTTATGTCGGTCAATTTGCCATCAGCGGTACATTTTGGTTCTTCTTGACTTGGTTCCCTTCTTATTTAACTGAAGAAAAAGGTCTATCTTTAGCTAAAACGGGTTTCTTATCTAGTATCCCTTACTTGGCGGCTTTTGTTGGTGTCATCTTTGCCGGTTATGCATCTGACCATTTGACTAAACGGGGCTTTTCTAAGAGTATGTCCCGTAAGATTCCGGTTATCGTGGGCTTGCTATTGACCTTATTGATCATGGGGGCCAACTATACATCTAATCCAACCTTGATTATCTTGTTTATGTCAATTGCTTTCTTTGGCAATGGCTTAGCAACCATTACTTGGGTTTTTGTGACTTTGTTGGCACCAAAAGATTTGTTGGGCTTAGCAGGTGGGATATTCAACCTTTGCGGCGCCTTGTCTTCCATTGTGATTCCAATCGTGATTGGTTTCTTGGTTGCTGGTGGAAACTTCTCCTACGCGTTGGTGTTTGTAGCTGCGATTGCGCTAGTCGGCGCATGTTCTTACATCTTTGTGGTGGGGGATTTGGATAAATAGACTAAATTTGAATCCAAGGATCGAGTGTTTGCAAATAAGCAATGCTCGATCCTTTTTCGTATTGTCTCCAGTTCTTCCTCAATGTTCGTCTTTTCATGTGCTATTTTTCATTGTATAGTTAATGGAGAGCATCTTGGGGAGGAAAAATGAATGGATATTAAGGGAACCTCAGTCCGGAGTTTGATTCTGCGCTTTTTAAACAACCAAAAAAAAAGAGACAATAATTATTTTATCGCGCAAGGAATTCTGAAGAGTTTTTCCAAAATTCCTCAGCTGACAATCTATGATTTGTCTGAGGAGTATTTCGTCTCAACTTCGGCGATTTCTAGGTTTATTCGCTTGCTTGGCTTTGCTTCATACACAGAGTTTAAAGATGCCGTGGCAACAGAGATTGATATCGTCAATGATTATGCCAAACACTTCGCGCAACCAGCGCAAGAGCAATCAGAAGAATTTATGTCGATTTTTACAGATAATATTTTAGCAAATATCAACTATGTGAAAGAACACATCGCCCTTGAGCAGGTAGAAAGAATTGTCGCTACCATTGCGCAAGCCGAAAATGTGGCAGTCTTTGGCTTAGAGTTCGCCACCTTTATGGGCCAACACTTTCAATCGAAAATGGCTAGCATGGATAAATTGATTCAAGTCGGTTTTACGATTGAAGAGCAGATTGAAATTGTTGAAACGATTTCGGAAAATAGTGTAGCTTTGGTTTTCTCGATGGAGGGTGGTTTCTTTTATTTCAGCGAGAAGGTAATTGCAGCGTTGAAGGAAAAAGGTGTGACAATCATCGCTTTTACTTTTAAGAATGCCCCGATTATTGAACGAAATGCTGAGGAAGTCATGATTTGTGGTGAAATCAATGAAAATACCGAGGGTCGCATAGCAATCCTCTATATCATGGAACTTTTGATTTATTATTATATGCGGGATATTTACTTAATTCGCTAGTTTCATATTTTGAAACAAGGTCTCCGGTTTTGAAACTGGAGACCTTGTTTTGCTATCGCTTACATTTTCACGTCATGGTATCGTTTTCTTAACAAGAAAGGACGGATGCTTTGATGAAAAAAGATTTTTACTGGGGGGCATCAACCTCGGCATTTCAGGTAGAAGGGGGCTTTGGTGAAGGTGGTAAAGGTGTGGCAACGACAGACGTACGTCACGTGCCAGAGGGAATTGCGGATTCAAAAGTCGCGTCAGACCACTATCATCATTTGATAGAAGACATCGATTTGATGACAGAATTAGGAATAAATCTGTATCGTTTTTCTTTCAACTGGACTCGGGTGATGGGGGATGGCTATCAAGTCAACCAAGAAGGGATTGCTTTTTATAACCAATTGATTGATGCTTGTCTTCAAAGAGGGATTACTCCGTTTCCTACTCTATATCATTTTGAAATGCCCCAAGCTTTTGTGGAGGATTTTGGCGGCTGGCAATCACGAAAATGTGTCGATCACTTTGTCCATTATGCAGAAGTTTGTTTTGAAAACTTTGGTGATCGAGTCAAACTGTGGGGAACTATCAACGAACAATTGATTGCTACTGCAGCGTCAGACTTGAATGGCAACCACGAAACGGATTCCAATCAAAAAATGAAACAAATGTATCAGATGAGCTATCATATGTCTCTGGCAGAAAAGAAGGCCATTGCCCGATTTAGAGAAATTGTAAAAGATGGTCAAATCGGTCCAGTTTGCTCAATGCAAGTAGTGTATCCTGAAACGCCAGCGCCTAATGATATTTTAGCTTCAAAGAATGCCGAAGATTTTCTTCAAAATTGTTTTTTAGATATGTCAGTGTTTGGTCGCTACCCATTGAGCTACCAAAACTATCTACGGGAAAAAGGTTGGTATCCTGAGACTCAATCTGAAGATAAAGCTATACTTTGCAAAAATAAGCCTGATTTCATTGGAATTAATTATTATGCTAGTACTTGTATCCGAGCTTTACATCCTGATGAGGACAATAGTAAATTACCACCGTTTTACCGAAATGAATTGTTCACGTTAGGAAATAATGACTATTTAACTAAAACGAAATGGATGGAGTTTGGGATAGATCCAGAAGGTTTATATATTGGTATGCGAGACATCTATGAACGCTATGGCTTGCCAATGATGGTAACTGAAAATGGCTTAGCTTATTCTGATATTTTGGAAGATGGTCAAGTCCATGATGAGTACCGCATTGATTATCTGAATCAGCATATTCTGCAGTGTGAACGTTTTGTAGCAGAAGGTTATCCTTTATTAGGCTATAGTCCCTGGTCATTTTTAGATTTAGTAAGTAGTCACCAGGGGTTCCATAAGCGTTATGGCTTGATCTATGTAGATCGCACAGATACTAACAGCAAATCCTGTGCGCGGATTCCAAAAGATAGTTTTTATTGGTACCAAGATAAAATTCATAAACAGTCATAACAGTACTCTAAAAAGCTATGAAAAGTAAGTTTGTTTGAAATCTATGCTCCAAGTAGAGATAGGCTTATATCAAATAACAATTATTGGGTTGGTTTTGACGTGCATTTCTATTGGAAAATGAAAACAATATTTCACTTCTAAATGGTGAGCTAAAGAAAGGAATAGAGTAAAATGACAAAATTTATTAATGGTTTGACTGCTATCTCTGAAAAAATAGCTAAGAATACTTTGCTACAGATTATTACCGGTGCATTTATGCTGATGTTACCAATTACTATGACTGGAGGATTTGCAGGCCTTTTTAATGGTATTTCCTACGAACCTTATCAAAATTTTTTAACTTCATTTGGTATTAAACCAGTGCTGTCAGTGATTTATCAGTGGACATCTGGTACGATTGGACTTTATCTAGCATTTCTAGTTGCTTATTCATTTGCACAGAAAAAAGACATCTTCAGTTCAAAGATTATTGTTGGGATTACTTCATTTGTTTGTTTTTTGATTATTACACCATATACAGTGCCGACAGAACCCTTTGCACCAAGTTCTCTACCTCTTAATTGGCTGGGGGCTTCTGGGATGTTCACGGCGATTGTGGTCGCTTTGGTTGTTGGTTTAATTTTTGCTCTATGTAAAAAATATCATTTGGGAATTAAGTTGCCGGAACAAGTTCCAGCATATATTGCCGAACAATTTACAGCATTGATTCCAGTTGTTCTTTCAACTGTCGTTTTTGGTATCATTAGTTGTAGTTTTGCAGCTACGTCATTTGGATCTTTCCATCAATTTATCTACACGGTAATCGGCACACCACTGAATGCTTTAGGATCAAACATCTGGGGTTTCTGGATTCTTCAAATTACCTTGTATGGGCTATGGTTCTTTGGTATCCATGGGGGGATGACAGTGGGCCCAATCATCATGACGTTGTTTATGCAACTTCAGTTGGAAAATTTGACGGCATATCAAGCAGGAAACCCACTGCCTCACATGGTGATTGGTGACGCATTAAGTTTTGGGACTGGTTCGCTCCCACTTTTAGTTGCAATCTTGATTTTTGCTAAATCAAAGGCAAATCGCTCAATTGGAAAACTCAGTTTAGTACCAGCAATTTTCGGAGTTGATGAACCTGCCTACTTCGGGATTCCCATGATTTTAAATCCAATCTTCTTCATTCCGTGGGTCCTTATTGCACCGACATTATCTGTTCTAGGAACTCATCTCTTAAAAGTGGTTGGCCTGTTAGGATATAGTACAGGTTCAGGTGGTCAAAACACTGCAAGTTTACCATTTTTTGTGGGAAATATGATGAATTACGGGCTACAGGGGTTAATTTGGGGATTTGTATTGTTTGTGATTGTTACTGTTGCATATATTCCATTTGTAAAAGCTTATGATAAACAGAAACTTGATGAAGAAAGTTTAGAAAGTACAAAATAAGGTGGTAAACAATATGAAAATGTTGATTCAAAGTGATGATTTTGGGATCACTCGGGCCGTTTCACAGGGCTGTATTTTTGGAATTCGAAATGGTGTCGTCAAAAATACGGGTATGTTTGCTAATATGCCCTGGATTGAAGAGTGTGTTTCATGGTTGAAGCCCTATCTAAATGACATCGCTTTTGGTATTGATTTAAATTTATCGACTGGTTCTTCTTTATTAGCCCATTCGGTGATTCCTGATTTAACAAAAGTAAATGGTGAATTTTTCACCAGTCGTGAAAACCGTCAGCTAGATTGTGAGAAAAATGGGTTTGATCACTTAGCTAATTCTAGCAATCAAGTATATGATGAATTTAAAGCACAAATTGAAAAATATATTCGGTTAGTGGGGAAGAAGCCAGCCTATATTCACAATCATGCTTATGGGACACCGACTGTTGATGCAGTAACTAAAAGACTAGCTAAAGAGTATGATGTCATTTGTACATTGGACTTGATGAAACAAAATGAGGTGAAGCAAGCTGGTATGGGATGGTATACACCAGGGGATGCTCAAAGTCAATTGTCCGGAAATCTAACCAACTATATCACAGAAGACAAAGGTGAGTTAATTGGTTCTAAATATGGATATCTAATCGCTCATTGTGGTTATCTTGATGCAGAGATTTTCCAACTCTCGAGTTTCAATACTTGTCGAGCTATGGATTTACATGCGTTAACTAGCAACGAGGTAAAAAAATGGATTGTAGATAATCAAGTTGAGTTGATTACTTTTAAAGAATTACCAGAGAATTGGAAGAGTTAAATTTTCGGAGATTTCCTAATGTACAGAAGTACCATGGGGAATAAATCTAGCTTATCCTATTTTAAAATCATGAATAATCAAATTAGAAGTTGTATCTTACCAAGCAAAATCTAGTTTTTAGAATTAGTATTGGGGAGAATTTAACTGATAATTTGGTTATTTTGATTATGCATGGATTTGATAATGGAGGAGATTATGATTGAACTAAACAAAAGTCCGTATAATTTGACGGAACTACAGATTCAAAGCATCAAAACATTGATTGACAACATGAGCATTGAGGCCAAAATTGGTCAACTATTTTTTGTAATTGGTCAAGATGATGAAGTGACAGATTTAGATGCATTTATTCGAAAGTACCAACCGGGTGGGATGATGTATCGTCCAGATAAAGCGGACAAAATCAAACGGCAAATTGCAAAAATTCAACATGTTAGCGATATTCCGTTGTTTATGGCAGCCAATCTCGAATCTGGAGGCAATGGTATTGTTAGTGAAGGCACTTGGGTAGGAAACCCTTTACAAATTGCTGCTACGGATGATACTGAACTAGCTTTTCAATTAGGCCGCGTTGCCGGTGAACAAGCCAATCAAGTGGGCGTTAATATGGCATTTGCGCCTATCATTGATCTGGATCTTAATTTTCGCAATCCAATAACCAACACTCGGACATACGGAAGTGATGTCAATCGTGTGCAACAAATGGCAAAAGCCCAAATTAATGGCTTTTGTTCGGAACAGGTTTATCCTGTCATTAAACATTTTCCAGGAGACGGAGTGGATGAACGGGATCAACATCTAGTCAGTTCTGTGAATTCTTTGTCTGCTGATGAATGGATGGCTAGCTATGGGAAACTGTATTCCCATTTTATTGAAAAAGGCGTCGGTTGTATCATGGTTGGTCATATCTATCAGCCTGCTTGGGAACGACAGCTGGCTCCAGAGTTAAGCACTGAAGAGTTGCGGCCAGCTTCTGTATCAAAGGTCTTAATTAATGGTTTACTTAGAGATAAACTTGGCTTCCAAGGGCTGGCTATCACGGATGCTACGGCTATGTTAGGCTATACGACAATCATGCCTCGGAAACAGCTTTTAGTGGAAACCATCAATGCCGGCATTGATATGATCTTGTTTAATAAAAATATCGACGAAGATTACCAAGCCATACGAGATGCATTGTCACAAGGGACACTGACACAAACCAGATTAGATGAAGCTGTCACACGAATAGTAGCTACGAAAATGGCTCAGGGCTTGTTTGGTGATAAGTCGCTTCAGTTTAATGATGATGCCGTGATTATGCCCCATCCGGATGTCCCTAGAAAAATTGCTCAAAAGTCAATCACTTTGGTAAAAGATCGAGATTGCCTGTTGCCAATCACACCACAAAAATACCCGCGCATCCGTCTTGTGGTTTTGGGAGATTCAGATGATGGTGGGTTTAAAGAAGGAGGCCAAGTTGGACCTTTATTTGTAGAAGCTTTGGAAAAAGCAGGTTTTCAGGTGACCTGTTTGCAACCTAATCAGCTAGATTTCCACGAGATTTTTGAAGAAGGCGTCGCTGATTTGAAAGCGAAATTTGATTTAGCACTTTATGTTGCTAATATAGAAACCGCCAGTAACCAAACGACGACCCGCTTGCAGTGGATTCCTTTGATGGCAGCCAATGCTCCGTGGTTTGAAAAAGAAATTTCCACCGTATTTGTTTCAACTGCCAATCCCTATCATCTTTTTGATGTGCCATACATGTCTACCTTTATCAATGCCTACACTGGAAATCCTGAAACGGTGCAAGCAACAGTGAGAAAAATGATAGGCCAAGAAGACTTTACGGGGATAAATCCAGTGGACCCTTTTTGCGGGTATGGGGATTTATCATTGCAACATGGAAAAAAGAGTGAGGAGGAAGGATTTTGAGAAACCAACAGAAAATCAATCACGATTGGCAATTTCACTTAGGTCCAATTGATGAACCGATGAAGACGGTTCGTAAAGCAGCGGCGATTGGTGGATTAACCGCACTGTTGGATGATGAGGCTGGTCCAGTCGTCTTGACCGGTGCAGGTGGGGAGCACTTTTTACGATTAATCGCCCAAGGAGATAGCCAAAAAGGGTTGAGGCAATTAGCAGGTACTCAGCTAAATGGGCAACTGTCTAGTGAGTGGCAAAGTGTCAATCTTCCTCATGATTGGCTAAATGAGTTGGACTACGTAAATGATCCCGAACTTTTGATGAGTGGTTCGAAACCACAAGGGATCAGTTATTATCGTAAAACTTTTAGACTATCTGAAAAAGAAGTGGCCAATCAGCAAGTTTTTCTGCATTTTATGGGAGTCATGCGGATGGCCTCTGTCTGGTTAAATGGGATGTTCTTAGGTGATCATTATAGCGGCTATTCAGATTTTTCCTTTGATATTACAGAAATGGCTCGCTATGATGCGGAGGGAGAAAATGTGTTACTGGTCAAGGTGGACACAACCACCGGCTCAGAAGGCTGGTGGTATGAAGGAGCTGGTATTTATAAAGAGGTCTACCTTGAATTTTTACCCCTTGTCCGGATTGATTCCTGTGAAACCTTTATCGAAACGAAAGCCCTTAATGAAAAAGAAGCACTCTTGGAAATCAACACACGTGTGACAAATCAGAGTAATCAGCCACAAAAGCTAACATTAACAGCTCAGATTGGAGAAGAAATAAACAATCTGTCTTGTTTCCTCGAGCCCTTTGCAACTGAGCACTTTAGTTATTATCAACGCGTTCCTCATCCTAAAGCTTGGTCAATTGATGTTCCCAATTTGGAAGTGGCACGGTTTCAATTAATGAAGGACCAAGAAGTGGTTGATGAGTATTGCCAATCTTATGGCATTCGGATGATTGACTATACCTCACAAGGTTTTTATTTAAATGGGCAATTGCTTTCATTGCGAGGTGTTTGTGAGCATCAAAATTTTGGCGGTATGGGTGTCGCGTTGAACCGAGACATCTTGCGCTACAAACTATTGAAGATGAAAGAAATGGGAGTGAATGCTTATCGTAGTGCTCATCACTTTGCATCTAAAGAACTGCTTGAGTTGTGTGATGAACTTGGAATCATTATGATGAATGAAAACCGAGTACTAGAAGCAAGTGAGTGGCGGATTGCTGAATTAGAAAAGATGGTGAAGCAGACTCGCAATCATCCTTGCTTATGCTTTTGGTCTTTGTGCAATGAAGAAGTTATCGGCAATACAGCGATGGCTACGCGGATGGCCAAACGCCTAGCAAATGTGATTCGCTGTCAAACCAGTCAGAGTCTGCTAGTTTCAGCTGAATTATTAAATCCTGAAGGGGCAGTGGAGAAGGATTATTTGGATATTTTTGATGTCAAAGGTGTGAATTACCCTGAATCAGGTGTGAATGGTGCTGGGCTTACGAAACTGAAGGAACAATATCCTGGGTTGGCTTACTTGAGTACTGAAAGTGCTTCTTATTTTTCTACTAGAGGGATCTACCAAGACAATGAGGAAAAATGTCAGACGAATAACTTTGGTTCCCGTTTTTCAATGGTTCTCCCTGGGAAAAGACAACTAGGGGAGCTTGGTGTTGGAGGCACCGCTCATCCAGAGGAAGTACTAGCCTTTTATGACAACCACAGGTTTATGGGCGGCGTCTTTCTATGGACATTTATGGATTATTATGGTGAGCCGGCACCATTTCCTTGGCCGGGGATTAGTTCGCAATTTGGGATTTGTGATACAGTTGGTTTTGAAAAGGACTATTTTTATTATTATCAGTCGAAATGGTCGGAAACGCCGATGGTTCATGTGATGCCTCATTGGAATGAAGCTGGCTTGGAGAAAAATGAACAAGGGCAGGTGGAAGTCCGCGTCTTTTCTAATTGCCGAGAAGTGGAACTTTTTGTCAATAATCGAAGTTGCGGTCGGCAACATAGTGGAAAAGACTATACTTCTTGGTGGGTTACCTTTGAATCCGGGGAGTTAAAAGTAGTCGGGTATCATGAAGCTGGAGAAGTGGTGGATAGTCGCGTAAGTAGTGAAGCAATTACTGGCTTAACAGTGCATGAACGATATGTTGGAGATAGTTATTGCTTGTACGAAATTGCCGGAATAGATCAACGGGGAAAGTTTGTTCCAATGGCGGATTCTTTGGTAGAAGTTTCCTGTATTGAAGGGCAAGTTCTTGCTCTCGCTAACGGAAATCCAGCTGATCTAACTGGGTTTAACAAACGGAAAAAACGGTTATTTTCTGGTAGATTAATGGCAATCGTTGCAAAAAATGGTGATCATGTGCCAAAACTTTCAGTTGCTTTGAAGGACAATTAAAAAGCTACTTATTAATAATAGATGGATTTAGCCCGAAAATGCCGTTTCGGGTAGCACTTTTCGCTACTAGAAACGGCATTTTGGGGTCTAAAACTATTGTCAAGTAATGAAAGCGGAGCAATCTTATTCACACTTCACGTCATCTTCCCAGCTTCCGCCAAATAACTCTCCTGAAAGTCCTCATAAATCGGGGCAATTTGGTTGCGTTTTTTGATTTCTAGTTTGATGAAGATGTTGTGGACATGGGTTTTGACGGTGCCGATGGACAAGAAGAGGCTGTCGGCAATTTCTTGATTTTGTTTGTGTTCCAACAATAAGGCGAAAATTTTGGTTTCTCGTTGCGTAAATTGATATTGACGACAAAAGTCTGCCAGACAGGAGGCGGTTTTCTCGGCCCTTGTCTCAGATACCAAGGTAGCCAGTTGTTGTCGGTCCCGTAAGAAGTAGCGGAGGATGATCAAACAGATGATGATGGAAAAAAGGTCCTCGCAGACATTGCGGTTGAAAATTTTGATAGCGAGGCTGCTGTATTCATCGACATTGAAAATGACAAAGCTGTCTTCGATTAAGATGGCGATAGCCGAAATCACTGCGAGCCAACGCACGTCTCTGATGTATTTGTTTGTTACCGGCGTAAGCTCTTCTGACTTCGGTTGCCGGAAAAGGTAGAGGCCTACATAAAACAGCAACAATTGATTTGGTAAATAATAAAGCCAGACTTTCATAGCCGAATTGGGAAGGATGGGGACACTACTTAACCAAATCGCCAAGCCAATCAAAAAGCCGTAGTGCAGTTTGGTCATTTTTTTATCGGCTAAACGGGTGGCTAACCACAGCATAAAATAACCATTCGCCAAAAAAATGATGGTTTTGGCTATCGGGACGGTCATAAAGACTTCATTATAACGATGGGCAAAAGTGGCGATGAATTCAGTCATGTAGATAATGGTATTGTCCAAGATGAAGAAGGCCAAATAGCCTGCCAACATTAAATAAAGTTTATTTTTGTCTTTTATATAGTAAGAAAGCGCCAGCGCCATGGGGATGGAGTAGAGGACGATCAATAAAATATTGTAAAGAAAGATAGCAATCATAATGGTCTTCCTTTCGTAAACGGTTTCAGTTTTCTGATTTAATTTAATTATAGTCTCCTTGAAGGCGTTTTACTAGGTAAAATCGACTAAACTTCCCCTTAAATTTTTTGGTTTTTGACAAAAGTAAGGGTTTACATTTTGAAGGGGAAGTTGCTGTGTCGTTATTTCACTGATCGAATGCGTTTACAACGTTTGGCTGATAGTAAACTACCCCATTCCTTGCTAAATTTTGCTTGTAAAATTAATTCTTAGGAGGCTTTATCATGGAAAAACGCGATTTTATTACCACAGAATATTATACAAAGGAGGAAATTTTGGCGATTGTTGATTTATCATTGAAAATCAAAGCGGCGATTAAAAACGGCTATTATCCACCATTATTAAAGAACAAATCCCTTGGCATGATCTTCCAACAATCGTCTACTAGAACTCGGGTGTCATTTGAGACGGCTATGAGTCAGTTAGGTGGGCATGCCCAATATCTCGCACCAGGACAAATCCAACTCGGCGGCCACGAAACGATTGAAGATACTAGCCGGGTATTGAGCCGTTTAGTAGATATCTTGATGGCTCGGGTGGAACGTCACCATAGTGTGGTGGACTTGGCGACTCATGCGACGATTCCTGTGATCAATGGTATGTCTGACTTTAATCATCCAACTCAAGAAGTTGGGGATCTGTGTACGATGGTAGAACACTTACCAGCTGGCAAACAACTGGAAGACTGCAAAGTTTCCTTTATCGGCGACGCTACTCAAGTTTGTTTCTCCTTGGCCTTGGTTACTACCAAAATGGGGATGGATTTCGTCCAATTTGGGCCAAAAGGGTTCCAATTAAACGACGACCACAAGAAACGCTTGGATGCTATATGCAAAGTTTCAGGTGGGACTTACACCATCAGTGAAGATGTGGAATCCATTGTCGGCTCCGATTTTGTTTACACTGACGTTTGGTATGGTTTGTACGAAGCTGAATTATCAGAAGAAGAACGGATGGAAGTCTTTTATCCGAAATATCAAGTCAATCAAGAGTTGATGTTGACTGCTGGCGAACATGCAAAATTCATGCACTGCTTACCAGCGACTCGGGGTGAAGAAGTGACAGATGAAGTGATGGATGGACCGAATTCTATTTGTTTCGATGAAGCAGAAAATCGTTTGACTTCGATTCGTGGGTTGTTGGTGTACTTGATGTCTGATTATGCAGATCGTCATCCAATCGATACAAAAAAACAAGAGGCTGCCAAAAAAGAGCTAGAAGACTTGCTGGGAAAGGCGCTGTAAACAAGCGGTCTTCTCCTGAATGAAAGGATGAAGAACATGAAGAAAAAATTTAGTTTAATGAGCGCTGTTTTATCCGTTATCTGCGTGGTTTTTGTTGCAGAAGCGGCGGCACCCGTAGCAGCTATTGGGAACTCCCAGTTCTTTTGGTGGATTTTTTTGTTGATTGCTTTTTTGTTACCGTATGGGTTGATTTCCTCCGAGTTGGGGACGACGTATATCGGTGATGGGGGGATTTACGATTGGGTCACCAAAGCTTTTGGACACCGCTGGGGTTCCCGGGTGTCCTGGTATTACTGGATTAACTTTCCTTTGTGGCTAGCCTCTCTAGCGGTTATGTGTCCCGAGTTGATTACGACGATTACCGGCTTTGAGTTTGGTACGGTAGGAGCCGTCGTGGTGGAGTTGCTGTTTATCTGGGTGATTGTCTGGATCAGTTTTTACTCGGTCAGTGACAGTGTTTGGATTTTAAATGGTGCCGCCGTGATCAAAATGTTGTTAGCTCTTCTGATTGGTGGGCTAGGGGTTTATGTGGCGCTGACCAAGGGGATGTCCAATGAATTCACTGTTCAATCGATGCTGCCATCTTTTGATTTGAACAGTTTGTCCTTTATTTCCGTGATTATCTTTAACTTACTAGGCTTTGAAGTTATCTGTACCTTTGCTGATGATATGGAAAATCCTCGCAAGCAAATTCCCCAAGCGATTATTGTGGCGGGAATTGTGATTGCTGCCATCTATATCTTCTCGGCTTTTGGGATTGGGGTGGCGATTCCGACAGCGGAAATTAGTACCAGTAGTGGTTTGATGGATAGCTTTAAGCTTTTGACTGGTTCCACAGAAGGCTTGTTTATTTCCTTGATGGCCCTGTTATTCTTACTGACGTTGTTTGGCAATATGATTTCTTGGTCTCTCGGGGTAAATAATACCGCTTGTTACGCTGCGGAAAATGGCGATATGCCGAAATTCTTCGCTAAACGCAGCCAAAAGACCCAAATGCCGATTGGGGCTGCGATTATGAATGGGATTGTGGCTTCAGTGGTGGTTATCATCGCACCGATATTACCAAATCAAGATCTCTTCTGGGCTTTCTTTTCCTTGAACTTGGTAATGTTTCTCTTGTCTTATGTCCCAGTTTTTCCGGCCTTTTACAAATTGCGTCAAATCGATCCGGATACACCGCGTCCCTTTAAAGTGGGGGGCAGCAAGACCTTTTTGAAAGTGTTAGTCGTGATTCCGATGATTATGATTTTGATTTCTCTGATTTTCACCGCGATTCCGTTACAATTTGATGCCGCCACCTTGAGTGAACAGCTACCGATTACCATTGGGGCGATTGTCTTTATCCTCTTTGGTGAAGGGATCATCATCGTGAAAAATATTAAAAAAGAAGGAGCAAACGAACATGGCAAAGCGAATACTAACTACCAATCCGAAAGCTGATGGCTTCCGAATGCCTGGTGAATACGAACCACAAGAAAAAGTCTGGATGATCTGGCCACAACGCCCGGATAATTGGCGAGATGGTGGCAAACCAGCGCAAGCAGCTTTTGCGGAAGTTGCTAAGGCCATCAGCCGCTTCACGCCGATGAATGTGGTGGTTTCCCAACAACAATATCAAAATTGTCGCCGGCAGTTGCCACCAGAAATCAGTGTTTATGAAATGTCTAACAACGATGCTTGGGTACGGGACTGTGGTCCAACATTTTTGGTCAATGATGCGGGTGAACTGCGCGCGGCGGACTGGGATTTCAATGCTTGGGGCGGTTTAGTGGACGGGTTGTATTTCCCTTGGGACCAAGATGACTTGGTAGCTCAAAAAATCTGTGAAATTGAAAAAGTGGATTCCTATCCAACACCAGGCTTTGTCTTGGAGGGTGGCTCGATTCATGTGGACGGGGAAGGTACGGTACTGACGACGGAAATGTGCTTGCTCAGCGAAGGCCGCAATCCTCATCTTAGCCGCGAAGAAATCGAAACCTATCTTTGTGATTACTTGAATTGTGAAAAAGTTTTATGGCTAGGAGACGGCATCGATCCAGAAGAAACCAATGGCCACGTGGATGATGTGGCCTGCTTTGTAAGACCGGGAGAAGTAGCTTGCCTATACACAGAAGATGAAAACAGTCCTTTCTATGCAGCCGCTCAAGACGCTTATAAACGTCTGACTGAAATGACCGATGCGAAAGGGCGTCAGCTAAAAGTGCATAAGCTCTGCTGCCCAGTGGAAAATGTCACCATCAAAGGGGAATTTGCCATTGATTATGTGGAAGGCACCTTGCCACGAGAAGATGGCGACATTTGTATCGCTTCATACATGAACTTTTTGATTACTAATGGTGGGGTGATCGCGCCTCAATACGGGGATGTCAACGATGCTCTGGCCTTGGAACAAATCCAAGGGATGTTCCCAGACAAGGAAGTCGTGGGGGTAAATACCGTCGAAGTCGTTTACGGTGGGGGCAATATCCACTGCATTACGCAACAACAACCAAAAGTCTAAAACACATCGGAAGACTTCAGCTAGTGATAAAGCTGGCTGGGGTTTTTCTGATAGATTGGAGAAAATTATGGCAAAAATCGTTATTGCACTTGGCGGCAATGCCCTGGGAAACTCCGCCAATGAACAGTTAACTAAAGCAGAAATGGCTGCAAAATCTATTGCTGATTTGATTAATGCAGGACACAATGTGGTCATCGCCCATGGCAATGGCCCCCAAGTCGGTCAAATTCGTTTGGCCTTTGAGGAAGCAGCGGCAGCAGGACCCAATCAGCTGATGCCCTTTCCGGAATGTACTGCTATGAGTCAAGGGTATATCGGCTATCATTTGCAACAGGCTATCGATGAAGAATTGGTTACTCGGGGGCTGAAGGATATTCCTGTGGTTTCCATGTTGACACAAGTGGTGGTGGACCCAGAAGACCCCGCTTTTGCCAATCCAACAAAACCTATTGGCGGCTACTATGATGCGCAAACAGCCCAAAAACTAATGGCCGAGACGGGGAATGTTTACAAAGAAGATGCTGGTCGGGGCTGGCGTAGGGTAGTGCCATCGCCAAAACCAATGGATATTTACGAAAAAATTAGTCTTAAAACCTTAGTTGATGCCGGACAAGTAGTGATTGCTTGTGGTGGTGGCAGAATCCCGGTGGTGTACCAAGGCACCCGCTATCAAGGGGTGGATGCAGTGATTGATAAAGATTTTGCAGCTGCTAAGATGGCCTCTTTGATTGATGCCGATATTTTCATCGTCTTGACGGCTGTGGATCACGTCTTTGTGAATTTTGGTAAACCCAACCAAGTAGCCTTGACAGATGTCACAGTGGCCCAGTTGGAAAACTACATTGAGGAAAATCAATTTGCGGCCGGTAGTATGCTACCTAAAGTTCAAGCAGCTATGACCTTCGCCAACTCCAAATTAGGCAGTAAAGCAATCATCGTCTCTTTAGAACAAGCTTCTGAAGCCATTAGCGGCACAAGTGGCACGGTGATTCATCAATAAATAGTGAATGGAACCAGGTATTTTTCCAACTCAAAAGATCAGGCTGTTTTTTGCCACCTCTGTACAATCAATAGTTTAAAGAACCCAAGACAAAACCCCCGGTGTAAGCGCACCGGGGGTTTTGCGGAAAATAAAGAATATGGGGTTTAAAGAAATGAACACAAGGGTTAGATCAAACTGTCGATTAAGGCAATTTGATAACTTCTTCAGAATCTTTGTCGAAGAAGTGAGCTTTGTTGATGTTGAAGGCCAAGTCGATAATTTCGCCTGGTTTGTGGAAGTCACGAGCATCAACTTTAGAGATAAATTCGGTATTCCCAGTACGAGTGTAAAGCATAGATTCCGCACCAAGCAATTCAGATACGACAACTTCAGCGTTGACAGTTGCTTCTGGAGAGGCGTCGATTGCCACTTGTTCAGAGTGGATATCTTCTGGACGGATACCGAAGATTAATTGTTTGCCATCGTAGCCTTTTTCAACCAAGACTTTGTTTTTGCCTTCAGGAATGCGCAAGTTCAAGCCGTGTCCGTCAGAAATGACGCCGTTGTTCAAGGTTACGTTGAAGAAGTTCATTGCAGGAGAGCCGATGAAACCAGCAACGAAGACATTAACTGGTGTATCATAAACTTCTTGAGGGGTACCGATTTGTTGAATGAAACCATCTTTCATGATAACGATCCGGTCAGCCATGGTCATTGCTTCAGTTTGGTCATGGGTTACGTAGATCGTAGTGGTGTTCAAACGTTGGTGCAATTTAGCGATTTCAGCCCGCATGGCAACCCGCAATTTCGCATCCAAGTTTGACAAAGGTTCATCCATCAAGAAGACTTTTGCATCACGGACGATGGCACGGCCCAAAGCCACACGTTGACGTTGACCACCGGACAAGGCGGCTGGTTTACGATCCAAGTATTCAGTCAAGCCCAAGATTTCAGCAGCGTTGTCAACCCGTGATTTGATATCAGCTTTGTCATATTTACGCAATTTCAAACCGAAAGCCATGTTATCAAATACGGTCATATGTGGATACAAGGCGTAGTTTTGGAATACCATAGCGATGTCGCGGTCTTTAGGAGCCACATCATTCATCACGGTGTCGCCGATGTACAATTCACCTTCAGAGATATCTTCAAGACCAGCAATCATCCGCAAAGTAGTGGATTTACCACAACCGGAAGGACCAACGAAGACGATGAATTCGCGGTCTGCGATGTCTAAATTAAAGTCAGTAACTGAATAAAAATCATTGTTATCATATTTTTTATAAACGTGTTTTAAAGCCATTTCTACCATAAGTAGTTCCCTCTTTTCGTTTTTCTGTACCCATAATATAACTGAAAACGCTTATTTTGTCCTATGACAATCTGCACAAAAGGGAAGGAAGTTTTTTGTATAATTTGTTGAAAACGCCAACACCACCCTTGAGAAAACTAAAGGGTGGTGTCGAAAACGTGATTATATCAAGGATTAGGCGGCGATTAGCCCAATTGGATAAGTTGCTGATTTCCTTGGGCAGGTTTACCAAAGAGGGAAGCGGTGGCCTGATAGATGTGGCGAGCAGTGGCGGCATTGTTCATTGTATACAGGTGAATCCCAGCTACATCTTGGGTAACCAAGTCCACGATTTGATCCACCGCATAGGCCAAACCTGCATCTCGTAAGGCGATGGGATTGTGTTCGTATTTATCGAGGATCGCCAGAAATTTTCGCGGCAGCTGGGCCTCAGAAGTCTGGATCAAGCGCAAGGCTTGTTTGCGGTTGATGATCGGCATAATTCCGGCAATTATTGGCACATTGATATCGGCTAGTTGACAGTTTTCCTGAAATTGATAGAAGCAATCATTGTCAAAAAACAACTGGGTAATCAAGTGTTCCAAGCCTTGATCGGTTTTGAATTTCAGGTTTTTAATGTCTGTCACTCGGTCTGGAGATTCCGGATGAACCTCAGGATAACAAGCACCGCTAACGGCAAAGTGAGGGGCTTGCTGGTTGATAAAAGCGACGAGATCTGAAGCATAGCGGAAGTCGTTGGTGGGGGGAACATCTGGCAAGATATCCCCCCGTAGTGCTAAGACTTGGTGGATGCCCAATTGATCCAACGCACGTAAGATTTCTTTCACTTGGCTATGAGTCAAGTAAGCCGCAGGTAAATGGGCAATCGTTGGCACCCCGAGCTGATTTTTGATATAGCCAGCGACTTTCAGAGTGGTTTCTTTGATATTGCGTTTATTGTTGGAACAGGTCACGCTGATAAAATCTGGTGCCAAGTCACCCAACTGGGCCAAGGTAGCCAGCAGTTTTTCTTCTCCCACTTGGGTATTGGGAGGGAAGATTTCAAAAGAGAGGGAAGCGTGGGTTGCTGAGGTCATGGGCGGACCTCCTTTCGTAAAATTTAAGGGAGCACGAAACAAGTCGCTTTAACGACGGCTAGTGACAGGCGCTGATAGCTTTGTCCGTATTTCTTTGGCAGCCATTGTTAAATTTGTAAGACTCGCTTTGGTTTCAGGTACGCCCCGAGTCTTCAGGCCGCAATCGGGGTTGATCCAGAGTTTATTCGCGGGGACCTTAGCTAAGATTTCTTCTATTGTATTGGTGATCTCAGCGACGCTTGGCACCCGTGGCGAATGGATATCGTAGACGCCAGGCCCCACCTGTGTTTGGAAATGTTGGGCTTTTAGTTCATCGAGGATTTCTAGATTGGAACGAGAAGCCTCAAAGGAAATCACGTCGGCATCCATGTCATCGATGGCTTGGATGATATCGGTGAACTGGCTATAACACATATGGGTATGAATTTGGGTGGTTGGCTGGACTTGGCTGTGTACCAGACGAAAAGCCGGAATCGCCCAATCCAAGTATTCGCTATACCAGTCGCTTTTTCGCAGAGGCAATTTTTCCCGTAAGGCGGCTTCATCGATTTGAATGATGCGAATGCCTTGTGCTTCCAAGTCTAAAACCTCATCTTGAATCGCTAGGGCCAGTTGCAAGGCGGTTTCTTTCAGGGAGAGGTCTTCACGAGGGAAGGACCAATTCAAAATGGTTACCGGACCAGTCAGCATGCCTTTAACGATTTTGTCCGTTTGTGACTGGGCATAGGCGGACCATTTGACAGTGATGGCTTGTTCCCGCTGGATATCCCCCCAGATGATAGGTGGTTTGACACCACGGGTACCATAGGATTGGACCCAGCCGTTTTGGCTAAAAAGGTACCCTGCCAAGTTTTGGCCGAAGTATTCCACCATGTCATTGCGCTCAAATTCCCCATGAACTAAGACATCTAAGCCAATCTCAGTTTGCCAGGCGAGCCAGTCATTGATCTGGTTGGCAATGAAGGCATCGTAAGCTGTTTCGGTAATTTCCTGGCGTTTGTATTGGGCGCGGGCTTGTTTAACTTCCCGTGTTTGTGGGAAGGAGCCGATGGTGGTGGTGGGCAGTAGCGGTAAGTTTAAGGCTTGCGCTTGTAAACTTTCCCGTTTGGCAAATACAGGTGTACGGGTGAAGTCCGCCTCAGTCAAATTAGCAATTTTCGTTGCTAAAGCAGTATTTTCTTGAATGCGTTTCTTGGCGAAAAGCGCTTGATTCTGAGTCAGTAGCTGGGAGTTGTTACCGGACAAAATTTCAGACAAGTCGACTAATTCCTGTAGTTTTTCGGTGGCAAAAGCAAAGTGTTCCAAAATAGCTGGTTCAAAGTTTTCATTGGCAGTGGTGTAAGGGACGTGGAGCAATGAGCAGCTAGTGGATAGAACGAGATCCTCAACCGGTAATTGTTGCAAGATGGCGAGGCTTTTTTGGTAGTTGTTGCGCCAGATATTTTTACCATTGACAATCCCTGCAAAAAGAATTTTATCAGCGGGAAAGCCGGTTTTTACCAGTTCCAAGGTTTGGAGGCCTTCGACAAAATCCAAGCCGATGCCGTCAAAAGGCAAGTCAATAACGGTCTCATAAGCATCGCGAATATCCCCAAAGTAGGTTTGAAGCAAGAGTTTGAGTCCAGCTTTTTGTGCAAGTAGAGGCTCATAAAGGGCGCAAAACAAGGCCAAATCTGCTGGTGTCAAATCTTTTACTAAGGCGGGTTCGTCCAGTTGCAGCCAATCGGCACCGAGTGTTTTTAACTTGGTAAAGATTTCTTGGTACGCTCTGATTAAGGCTGGCACAAAGTCTTGCGCTTGCAGGTCGTCACTAAATTCTCCTAAGCTTAGCAAAGTGAAGGGGCCAATGAGTACCGGTCGCGTGTCGATGCCCAATGCTTGGGCTTCTTGAAACTCTTGGAAAATTTTGGCGCCACGAACTTTGATGGTCGTCTGTTTTTCAAATTTCGGAGCCAAATAATGGTAGTTGGTATTGAACCATTTTTTCATCGGTAAAGCTTTGATGTCACCGGCGGGTCCTTGATACCCACGGGCTAAGGCAAAATACTTGTCCAAGTCCGACAGCTCCAGTTGGCTCACTTCTTCAGGAATGATATTGAGTAAAAAAGCAGTGTCCAGTGTCTGATCATAAAAAGAAAAGTCGTTAGAGGGAAGGTAATCAATACCGGCTGTGTGAAGCTGTTGCCAGTGCTTTTGCCGCAAAGCTTTGGCGCCTGCTTGGAGTTTTTCCTCATCAATTTCATGGCGGAAGTATTTTTCAGTAAGAAATTTCAATTCTCGGTGTTCACCGATACGGGGAAAGCCAATGATAGTAGTGGTCATAATTATCTGCTCCTTTATCATTTCAAAGTTGTGTTGTTTTGTTAAAACAGGTTTCATCCTAAACCCATTTCCCTTATGACTATTAGTCGAAACATGATGCTTCTGTGGGAAGAATCATGAAGAAGAAAGTGGTTCAAGTGGTTATTGGCTACTTTAACAGCTGACCAGGCTTTTGGATAACTGAAAAAAGGTATCACTGGTTATAGCTAAAAACTATAACATCGGGTAAACTATAAAAAATACCTGAAAAAGGAGACTGTTTTGTGCGTATTCAACAATTACAATATTTGGAGACTATCGTAGCCAAAGGGTCCATCAATGAAGCGGCTAAAGAGCTTTTTTTGAGCCAGCCCAGTCTATCCAAGGCGGTAAAAGAGTTAGAAGATGAGATGGGCATTCGGATTTTACATCGTCATAAGTCGGGGGTCAGCCTCACCGATGAGGGGCGGGAGTTTATGATTTATGGCCGCCAGATTTTGGATCAGGTCAATTTATTAGAAGAAAAATACAAGCGTGGCACCCCTCGGAAACAAGCCTTCTCCGTCTCGGCCCAGCACTATGCCTTTGTCGTGCATGCCTTTGTGGAGCTGATTCGCCAGGTCACCACCGAAGAATATCAATTTACATTAAGAGAGACGGAAACCCGTAACATTTTGGAAGATCTCACAAGTTTTAAAAGCGACTTGGGGATTTTGTACCTCAATGATTTCAATCGCCAAGTGATGCTAAAACTCTTTAAGGAGCTGGATTTAGAGTTTCATCCCCTGTTTACAGCCAGCCCCCACGTCTTTGTCAGCCGGGACAATCCCTTGACCTCTAAAACGACGGTCACTTTGGCTGATTTAGCAGATTATCCCTATCTTTCATATGAGCAAGGGGAGGCCGAGTCGTTTTATTTTTCCGAGGAAATTTTAAGCACGTTGGATCGCAAAAAAAACATCAAAGTCAGTGATCGGGCGACGATTTTTAATCTGATGGTGGGCTTACAGGGCTATACCATCAGTTCGGGGATTATCTCCAGTGAGCTAAATGATGACAAAATCGTAGCGATTCCCTTAGCCGTGGCAGATGAGATTCAACTGGGGTGGTTAAAGCACCGCCAAGTGGTGTTACAACCATTAGGAGAACGTTATTTAACATTACTAAAAGAACATATTCAAGGGTATGGATTTACATTGGTGGACAGTAAATAAAAAATCGGAACAACCAAAGTCACTAGGATTCTGGTTGCTCCGATTTTTTATTATTTAGATACTTATTGCTCACTAAAAACATCAATTAACAAATGACAAAAGAATAAATCGTCCATGTTTTTTAAATCCAGTCGTGTGGCATCTTGAAATTTGTCGATGCGATACAAAACCGTGTTGCGATGCAAAAATAGTTCCTTGGCCGCCGAGCTGACATTGCCTTGGTTTTGCCAGAGAGCGGTGAGAATGGCTACCATTTCCGGATCACTAAACCACTCCCGATACAGGGAATTCATCAGTGGATTAGCCTTTACCGCATCGTTTATGAAATAACTGATGGCCGAACGGGTAAAGGAAAAGGCTTTGGTGCGAGTGTTGGCATTTCGTTCGCTATGGAAAATTCGTTGCTCTTCTTGAAAATTTGCCGCCAAACTATTGGTCTCGTGATGAAAGGCCCCGACAAAGACTTGCGTATACAAATCAAAATCGCTATCTAACGCTTGAAACAGGCCAAAGATTTCTTCAACCGGGTAGTTGGTGTCGGCTTTTTCTTCAATCAAAATCATATCATTGGGGCTAATAAAAAACGTATCCGCCAATTGTAAAAACATATCATTGATTTCTGATTCCCATTCCTTTTGCATGAAGAGGCCGTGGGTTCGCAAACGAATTTGGATAATCCGCACCGGAGTAGTCAGTTCTACTGGTTCATTTTCAAATAAGATACGATACCAAGGATGGTTACGGGCAGGATTATCCTTGGCTTTTTGGGGAGCAAAGAGGGCGAGGAGAGCTTGTTCCTTGCTGCTTAAATCCTTTTTAGCAATCAGAAAAAGGCCTTGATCAGTAGGGATGGCGAAATAATCGTCGGTAGCGTCCTTTTCGTCAGCCAGGTGACCGGTGGGAAAGAGGCTATTTAGTTTTTTACTATCCATGTCATTCATCCTTTGTTGTGGCAGCAGGTGCGCCATGACTCTAAATTGAGAAAAAGGCTAGGTCTTTCTCATCGGTATTATTTTAGCAGTTTCATCGACAAAAAGGTAGTCGGGCTTTACTTGACCGTTAAATCAGGTAAAAACTTGCTTTCTTTTTTTTCTCTGCTATGATGATAGGTAGCGAGTGTTATTTTTTTACTTTTAATCAGAGGGGGTGATGAACCATGCATGAAGATTCTCACCGATGGGGCGTCACCTATCGGAATGTTGACTAATTTTTTTTTATTTTTCGCCAAAGCTAGGATAAAAAGTCATTTCTTTGGTAATAAGCTTAAAAAAAAGGCGCTATAAAAAGAATTTCGCCAATCAATTAGGAGGATGTAACATGTATCTGATTAAAGGACAAGGAAGAAAAACTGAAGCGATGTGGCAGCATATGAAACGTCGCCATACAGGAGATAAAGTCTGTGTCGTAGGCTTTAAAAATCAATTGCCAGAAAACTATCTCCGGAATAAACAAGTTATTTTTTATGAGGCATTAAACCAAACAGATTGGTTGCCACAAGCTGAAAAATTCATTGCCCAGTTTGAGGAGCAATTTGACGGGATGATTTTCTATGTGGATTGCACACCGACTGAGGCTGAAGCGTTGGCAGAAATTGCTGCCAAATACCAAAGCCGGATTACTGTCACCGTGACAGAGCCGCTTTCTGAAATTACAATCAATCATTTGCCATTGAAAAAAGCGGCCTAAAGCACAGGAAGAGGGGGAATTCGATGTTTAAAGAAGTGTTACGCACCGAAATCGTCAAAAATTCCGTTTTGTTCGGTGGTTTACGTTTGTTCCAGAAGGACAGTTGGCGTTGTACTAAAAAACGTAAGGAACTTAACAAGCTTTCCCGCCAGTTGCAAAATATGATGCAACTGCATATGGAGACAGATCGGTTGGTGGTGGGGGTTCCCATGGCTAACTATGAAATTATTTTGATGGAGTTGGACTCACAAGATCCCGGAGAGTATTTCCATCAAGTGGTAAAAATTGTGGAATCCAACGAAGGACATTTCGTGAAAGTGGCAAAGATTGCGGCTTAAGCCAAGGATTATCACTCACTAAAAGAGAGCAACCCACAGACTATGCTGATGGGTTGCTCTCTTATTTACTATGTGTGGTAATTTTGGGACTAGAAACTCCGTCCGCCGCCGCCAAAGGTTCCGCCGCCGGAAGAGTGGGTAGAGGAACCCCCACCCCCGCCGCCACCGCTAAGATTATTGGTGTTTCGCGGGATGCGACGAGTGGTGACGAAGGAATTGATCAGTTGATTTTCATTGACGGTTAAATTGACGTCGGCATTTTCCTGATAAGGATAGCTGTAAGTGCCGAGTTTCAGTTGATACTTGGATTTGATGATGACGAAGAAAGCAATTGCCGCCACCGCAGCCAACAACAAGGCAATCAGACCTTCCATCCAGGTGATGGTCTTGTAATAGGTGATTTTGCCAGTTTCTTCATCGATGCGATAGTGGCCACCAGGGACGCCGGCTTCTACATAAGCATCTGCTTGATCAAAGTAGGCTGTCGCCGCGTCGTAATACTGACCGTCAGAAAGATTTGGGGTGATTTGATCCAGCATATTGTTTAGACGACTATCAGTGATGTAGTCAATCATATTGCCAGATGTCGACACGTAAACCTCCCGTTGGCCCATATCCAGTAATAAGACGGCACCGTTATTGTCATTGCCAACTTTTTCCCGCAAATAGTCGTCGGAAAATTTACGGGGCTCTTCGCTGTTGGTATTCGTAGTAACCAGATAGACGCCCCCTTTGATCTTGTCACTTAAATCTTGGGCTTTCTTTTCCAAAGATTGGATTTCTTCTGCGGTGAACAGTCCCACACCATCTTCAATGTGGGTGCTATTGGCAGAAGCTGTCAGTGGCGCCCAAGCCAAGGCAAGTAATAAAAGGAGGAGCCAGTATTTCAGTCGTTTTCTCATAATAGATAGGCCACCCCCAAAAAGATTCCTGCTAGTACTGCAAAGATGCCGGCGCTGACTAGACCAAGCTTTTTGTAACTGATGGGTAAAATACCCGCGACTTTGCCGGTTTGGCCATTCATGGCGTAGTAGAAGGTCTTCTTGCTGGCATCGTCGGCTTTGTAAGTAACTAACCAGACGGGCAACATCAGGTATTCTTTTTGTTGATCCCGCATTTCTAGATGGCTACTGTTGGGCACAAAAGTGGAGAAACTTCCCACGGTGTTCCGCAGTAAGGTCGTCGCATATCCTTTGAGTTCTTTTTCCACATCTGCTTCAAGGGTTTCATACTCGATATCACGTTTTTCCGCTTGAAACCCTGAGAGGTACTGATCTTTAAATGTCACTGCTCTCTCTAGTTGGAAAGGTTGAACCGACTCCACCATTTTTTGCTGCGTGTTTTTCGAGAGGGCGTTCTTGACCAAATCGCGAAATTTGAACCGACCAGCTCGGCGGACACTGTATTGCTTGGTTTCTGTGTATTCAATATCGCCGACAATCCAGATCCGGATAGAGGTGCCGGTACCATTTAAACCACCTTCAGCTTCGGCGTTGACATTCCAATAAGGGAAGTAAACCCCGGTGAGCTTTTCCACTTGGGCTTCATTGAAAAAATCCCGAGGGACAAACCATTTTTTCTGGGACCAGTCCAAAAATTTTGACACGGCTTCATCCTTGGTTACGGCAAAGGGGAGGACCTTATCGGGGAGAAACTTCCCAGATAAGCGCCCCTGCAAAACCACCGGGTTGTGGCAGTAGTAGCAATAGGTGGCCGCCGTGGTGGCATCGGTGACGATCTCAGCTCCACAACTAGGACAAAGGTATAACTCCATCGTTGCTTCGCCAGTCTGGCCGTCGTCCGTGGTGGCAGAGGCTTCCCCACCCAGGCCACTTGTCGCTTCAGAATCACTGGCAACGCCACTAGCTGAACCTGCCGTTGCTGTTTCATCTTTAGGCAGGCGAGCTTTTTGTTGTTCCTCAAAAGCTGTTACTTCTTCTTCAGTAAAAATGCTCAAACAGTAGGGGCAGTGAAATTGTTGATCGGAAGGTTCGAAGGTCAAAGGACCCCCACAGTTGGGGCATTTGTGTGTAATTACCTCCATATTAAACCTGCCTTTCTACTATGCATCGAGGGGCACCCCTTTAAATGGTTTCCCACAGTGCGGGCAAAACTTCGGTACACCAGCGCTTAAGTCGACTACTTCACCGCATTCGGCACATTTCATTTCAACTTTGACAGCAGTTGCGGCAGCGGCTGGTTGCGGTTTGGCTTCCCCACAGTTGCTACAGAATTTGCCTGTGTTTTGAGTGCCACATTTTGGACAAGTCCAGCTATCGGCTGCCGCTTGTTGATTTTGCTGTGCCTGTTGGGCTTGTTGTTGGATTTGTTGGTTGTTGTTTTGAGAAGCTTGGTTTAAGAAACCACCGCCAGCATTCATCCCCATGCCCATACCGACAAAACCAGTAGTGGCGCCGGCTTCATTTTTACCGGCCGCTTCCATTCCTCGAGCAATCGAACCTTGGACATAGCCTTCCCGGACGCTAGGGTCGCCTAGCATCGCTCCTTGGTTTCGCATATTGATCAGTTGCATGGATTCGTCGGTGTAAGAGATACTTGCCACTGCGACAGCGACGATTTCCATTCCCCGCAATTCTTTCCAGTTGACATCTAAGACATTGGACATGTAGGTGGAAAGTTCCATGCTCTTAGAAGGTACATAACTGATTCGTTGACCGTCCGCCGAAAGTTGGTTGATTGAAGATTGCAAAGCAGTCAAAAATTCGTTTAAGTATTGTTCGTTAATATCATTGATGTCCACTTGGGTTTTGTTTTTAGGAATGGCATTGCTATAAAACAAGATAGGATCGGTAATTTTGATTGAATAGGTGCCATGCGCCCGCAAGAAGAGTTCCGCGTTGTAAAAATTGTCGAAATAGTTCAGAGGCGCAGGGGTACCAAATTTGATTCCCTTAATTTCTTGTAAATTAATATAGAAGACTTGTTGCTTTTGCGGTGTTACACCACCAAATTTGAAACGGCTAAAGGTTTCTTTGATGGCATCTTTCAAGGTTCCGTTAAACATGGAAGGGGCGGCGTCATTTTTGACAGTATAGTAGCCTTCTTCTGCGGTATAGTCGATAATTTTCCCACCATCAACTAAAAGCATCATCATATTTGGATACACGTGAACCACTGAACCATCAGTAATCACATCATCGGTGCCTTTGCGATTGGCGCCTCGTTTGTCATCTTGGCGGACTTTGACGCCTTTGGTCATGACGGTTGTATCCCCCATGTCGTCTGGTTCGATAACCTCCAGCCACTGATCCGCTAGGCCGCCACCCACTGTGCTTGTTGCCGCTTTAATAATTCCCATTGATTTTTCCTCCTTTGATAATGGTTACCGTCAGAAATCCTCTGACTGACCGCTACGCTACTTTGCTGATTTTTCTCGCCAAGGCGCAGGAAAAGCTAGCTGTTTGCGAAAAACAAAGCGATTTCGCTAACCTTCTTAATTATAGCATAGCTCGCGTTTTTTCCTCTCTCCGACGCTAGACGGATTTTTAGAAAAAAGACCCCTTGGCAGCAGCCTATTGCATGAAAAACAGCGCTTCCGCTAGTCTTGATTTGTGCTGGTAGGTTAGTTGGTCTTTCTTTCAATCCAATGAAATTTCATTGGATACCTACTAGATGGGTGGTTTTTTAGGCGGGTTTTGCGTATAATAAAAACTAGTGAATTTTGATGGTCCCTTTGGCTTTTTTCGCCAATGGTAGGCCACAAGAAGGGAGCTATCTATGGCATATCAGGCACTTTATCGCGCGTGGCGATCCCAACGTTTTGAAGATGTGGTGGGCCAAGAAGCGATTACTCAAACATTAAAAAATGCCGTTTTGCAAAAGCAAATCTCCCACGCTTACTTATTTACGGGCCCACGGGGTACCGGGAAGACCAGTGCAGCGAAGATTTTTGCCAAAGCGATCAACTGTCCCAACAGCCATGATGGCGAACCTTGTAACGAATGTGAAATGTGTAAAGCCATCACAGCTGGCGCCCAAGAAGACGTCATCGAAATCGATGCCGCCTCCAACAATGGGGTAGACGAAATCCGCTTTATCACAGATCGGGCCAAGTATTCTCCCACCCAGGCGAAATACAAAGTTTATATTATCGATGAAGTGCATATGCTCTCCACGGGGGCTTTCAATGCGTTATTGAAAACTTTGGAAGAGCCGCAGGAGAGTTTGGTCTTTATTTTGGCGACGACTGAGCCACATAAAATTCCGGCGACGATTATTTCCCGGACCCAACGTTTTGATTTCAAGCGCATCGACACGAAAGATATCGCTGAACACTTGGCCTATATCTTACAGCAAATCGATGTGCCTTATGAAGAACAAGCCTTGACCGTGATTGCACAGGCTGCTGAAGGTGGGATGCGGGATGCTTTGAGTATGTTGGATCAGGCGATTTCTTTTGCAGAAGGCACCATCACTATGAAAGATGTGATGGAGGTCACCGGTTCTTTATCCCAAGAAATCATGGATCGTTTCATGGCCGATTGCTACCGCCAAGATGCATCGGCGGCGTTGCAAGCATTAGATGAAATCTTAGCTTCTGGTAAAGAAGCCCGCCGTGTTTTGGAAAATCTCTTGGTGTATTGTCGGGATTTATTGATGTATCAAAAAGCCCCCAATTTATTGCAAGAAAAGGCGGGGTATCTCACCGAGGACTTCAAACACTTGGCTGAAACCGTGCCATCTGAGCTATTATTTGCATGGATTGGCTTATTAAACGAAACTCAAAATGAGATCCGCTTTACCAATAGTCCGACGATTTATTTGGAAGTAGCGACGGTGAAACTGGCTGGTCCGCCACCGGCTACGGCTAGCAGCCCGGCGACTGGGGGACGAGTACCACAAAGCTCGGTGGAACTGGAGCAGTTGCAACAGCTGCAACAACAAGTCAACAAACTGACTGGTGAAATTCAAAAGTTGAAAGAGTCTGGTGTGAGTGTTGCTACCGGACACAGTAGTCCAACTTCAAGTCATCAGAAAAAATCAGCTAATGGCAGCAAGTATCGGATTCCTAAAGACAAGGTCTACAAAGTTTTGGATCAAGCCACCAAAGAAGACCTCGTTCAGGTGAAAGAAGTCTGGGGCGATTTGCTTCAGATGTTCAACGCCTTGCGCAAAGGCTTGTTGGTGAATACCGAAATCAAGGCCGCCGGACCGAAAGGATTGGTTTTGTCTTTTGAATCTGAGATGGTCTGTCAAAAAGCTTCGGAAGATGAAGAATTGGCCCTGATGCTTTCCAATAGCTTGAGCCGACTGATTTCTGGTTACGCGCCAGATACCGTCTTTATTCCCAAGGCAGCGTGGCCCCAGTTGCGCCAAAGTTATGTGAATGAAAAACGGGGCGGCCGTTCGCCCCAACAAGCACCGCAAGCGCCGGCTACTCAAAACGACGGAAATGCCCAAACTGGTGTAGTTGACCAAGGGCAGCCAGCAGATAACCACTTCGGCGAGCTATTCCAGCCAGAAGAGTGGAGCGAAATGGCGCAAGCCACCTCCCAAACGCCGCAAACTGACCCATTAGTGACGAAGGCAGACGAACTGTTTGGCGATTTGACACAAGTGATTGATGACTAATTAATAAAACAGAAAGTGAGTGAAGACAATGATGCGAGGCATGGGAAATATGCAAGGCATGATGAAACAAATGCAAAAAATGCAAAAAGAAATGGTGAAAGAACAAGAGGCTTTAAATGGAAAAGAATTTTTGGGGGAAGCGACGAACGGTTATGTGAAAGCCCGTTTTACTGGCGATCGCAAAATGATTGGCATTGATATTGCTGAAGCGATTATCGATCCAGAAGACCCAGAAATGCTTCAAGATTTAATTACGATGGCAGTCAATGATGCCTTAAGCAAAATCGAAGGGGAAACTGAACGCACCATGGGAAAATACACCAAAGGCTTACCGGGATTTTAAGTCCCCGCGACGTAGCGTAGGACACAAGGAGTGAGACACATGCAATACCCGGAACCAATTGCAAAACTGATTGATAGCTATATGAAATTACCAGGGATTGGGCAGAAAACAGCGACTCGTTTAGCTTTTTATACCATTGATATGAAAGATGAAGTGGTCAATGATTTTGCCAAAGCCTTGTTGAGTGCCAAGCGCGACCTGCATTTTTGTAGTGTCTGTGGCAATATCACCGAAGAAGATCCTTGTGAAATTTGTCGCGATACCACCCGCGATCGCAGTACGATTTTAGTAGTGGAAGAGCCGAAAGATGTGATGGCCATGGAGAAAATGCGGGAATACCACGGCTTGTATCATGTCCTCCACGGAGTGCTGTCGCCGATGGAAGGGACGGGTCCGGAAGACATCAATCTTGCGACGCTCATCAAACGACTTCACGATGACAGCGTGAAAGAAGTCATCATCGCCACCAATGCCACCACGGAAGGGGAAGCGACAGCGATGTATTTGTCCCGTCTGATCAAACCAGCAGGCATCAAAGTGACCCGTCTTGCTCATGGGTTATCCGTGGGGAGCGATATCGAATATGCCGATGAAGTGACACTTTTAAAGGCAGTGGAAGGGCGCAGAGAATTATAGTTTTTGTGCAATTGTTTTTTTTCTAGTACAATAGAAGTAACAGAGATGCAGCGGAGCTTAGGTGGGCAACTGTCGGGCTGCGCGAATGATGGAGGATATGCTTTGTGAATGGATTATTTATTACCATTGAAGGACCAGATGGGGCAGGAAAAACTAGCGTCATCAACGAGTTATACCCACGCTTGCAATTGATTGCAAAAAAAGGCATCGTGAAAACCCGTGAACCAGGTGGTGCTAAAATTGCCGAAAAGATTCGTCAAATTATTTTAGATCCTAAAAATGAGGAGATGGATGAACGTACCGAAGCGTTATTATATGCGGCTTCTCGGCGGCAGCATTTGGTAGAAGTGATTCTCCCCGCATTAGAAGCTGGTAAAATTGTGATCTGTGATCGCTTCGTGGACAGTTCATTGGCTTACCAAGGAGCCGGACGACGCATCGGGATGCCAGAAATCCGCAAAATCAATGACTTTGCTATTGAAGGCATCAAACCTGAATTTACTTTATACTTAGACGTGGATAGTGACACTGGCTTGAAGCGGATCGAAAACCAACGCAAAGGGCCAGCCGATCGCTTGGAAACAGAAAGCTTAGAATTTCATCAACGGGTGCGTCATGCCTATTTGAAATTAGCCGAAGAAGACCCGGTACGGATCCACAAAGTCGATGCGCGGATGCCTTTGACTGACGTGGTAGATGCCAGTTTTACAGCGATTACTGAAGCGTATCCCCAATTCTTTTAAGAAATACTACCCACTAGCTTAGTGGAGAAAGTAAGGCAATCAGCGACCCACAACAATGATTTTTCATCGACTAGGAGGAATTCTTATGAAACTGATTATGGCAATTGTGCAAGACAAAGATAGTAATCGTTTGGCAAATGAATTTATCGATGCCAATATTCGTGCAACCAAATTATCTTCTACCGGTGGCTTTTTGAAAGCCGGTAACTCCACCTTCATCATTGGGATTGACGATGAACGGGTGGAAGAAGCGTTGGATTTGATTAAGAAAACCTGTCAGTCTCGGAAACAATATGTCTCCACCCCGATGTCCCTGGATATTTCTTTGGATGGGCAAGTGCCTTATCCAGTCGAAGTCGAAGTCGGTGGGGCGACGGTCTTCGTGTTACCGGTGGAAGGTTTCCATCATTATTAAGGAGCAAACCATGGAAGAAGAATTTTTGAGCCAGCACCAGCCCTTTGTCTTCTCCCAGATCAAAAAAAGTGTGAAGCATGGGCGTCTGGCTCATGCTTATCTTTTTGAAGGAGACCTGGGAGTCGGCAAGCACCTGTTGAGTCAGTGGTTGGCGAAGCGCCTTTTTTGTACCCAAGTGGTGGACAACGAGCCCTGCGGTATCTGTAACAACTGTCAACGGATCGACGCGGGGGAACATCCAAATGTCTGGGTGATCGCACCTGAGGGCCAGACGATCAAAGTCCAACAAATTCGGCAACTACAACAAGAATTTATCCGCTCTGGCTTTGAATCACGACGACAGTTTTTTGTGATTCGCCAAGCTGACAAGATGAATGCCAGTGCGGCGAATAGCTTGCTGAAGTTTCTGGAAGAACCTCAAGGGGAGTTTGTAGCGGTTTTGGAGACTGATGCGCCTGGGAAGATTTTACCTACCATTCAGTCCCGTTGCCAAATCTTACATTTTGCCCCCCTAAACGGAAAAGAACTAGCCCAACGACTCCGCCAAGATGGCATCTCCTCTACGTCAGCGACCTTACTGGCTGGCCTAACCAATAGTTATCAAAAAGCAGTTGAAATCTCTCAAGAGGAATGGTTTAATGAGGCTAAGGACGCTGTCAGTCAATGGTACCATTTGTTACAAAAGGGTGATTTGGCAGCCTTCATTTATGTGCAGAAAAAAATGCTGGCAATTGCAAAAGAAAAAGAACAACAACAATTGCTGTTGCAAATGCTGGTGCAGGAGTATCGCACCAGCCGGAGTCAGTTATTGGCTCAAGGGTTAGGGCCACAACTATCCGATAATACCCGTAGCCTTCAGCTCATTTTGGAAGCCCAACAAAAGCTGGGAGCCAATGTCTCCTTCCAAAATGTTGCCGAACAGCTAGTATTACGGATCTTAAAGTAAACAACAGTCAAATAAATTGAATCAGCGGTAGAGCTTCACTCTATCGATACTTTGATATAAAAGGAGGAAACAGCTGATGGAAGTCGTTGGCGTGCGTTTCCGGGAATCAGGGCATGTGTATTATTACACTCCTGGCAATGACGAATATCGTTATGATGATGCGGTAATCGTGGAATCCCAACAAGCCAAAATGATGGCGCGAGTCGCTATTGCCAAAGTGGATATTCAGCAATCCGACCTACCCAATGAAGTCTTGCCTATTTTGCATAAAGCAACGGAACAAGAAATTCAAAAAAATCAACAAAATCAACGCGATGCCCAAGCAGCGATGTTAGTCGGTAAACGGAAAATCCGTGCTCATGAGTTGGAAATGAAACTAGTGGGGGTGGAATACACCTTTGATCGCAGCAAGATGATTTTTTATTTCACTGCCGATGGTCGAGTGGATTTTCGGGAGTTGGTCAAAGATTTGGCTGGTGAATTTCGCACACGCATCGAATTGCGACAAATCGGTGTCCGGGATGAAGCCAAACTTTTAGGTGGCTTAGGACCTTGTGGCCGCCCCTTGTGTTGTGGGACCTTTTTGGGAGACTTCATCCCAGTGTCCATCAAAATGGCCAAAGATCAAGGTTTATCCTTGAATCCTACTAAGATTTCGGGGTTGTGTGGTCGTTTGATGTGCTGTCTAAAATATGAAAATGATGAATACGAAATCGCCAAAAAAGAGATGCCTGATTATGGCAAAGAAGTCCAAACGCCAGATGGCAAAGGCCGGGTCGTGGGGTTGAACTTACTCAATCGCATCGTCCGTGTCCGGTTAGTAGGGTGGGAAACACCGGTCGAATACTTAGCGAGTGAGTTGGAATTTACCAAGGGGCGTCCTCATAAACCAAAAGCCAAAGCAGGTGAGCGCTCATGAGTATGGATAAACGGGAACTTTATGATGGGTTGACCAAGTTGGAAAACGACCTCCAACAGTCCTTGGAACAATTATCGGAAATGAAGGAATCCTTGCAACAAATCGTGGAAAAAAACACCACCCTCGAATTGGAAAATCAAAAATTACGGGAATACTTGCAAGAGTTGGATCAGAAAAACAACGAACCAGAACCTGCAGAAGATTTGAAGCAAGATGCGGGGATGTCCAAATCACGAATGAACTTGGAAAAGATTTACGAAGATGGCTTCCATATTTGTCGAGAATCTTATGGGGCACGTCGGGAAAACGACGAGCAATGTGTGTTTTGCTTGGAAGTTTTGTACCGGGAAAGCCAAAATTAGCATTGGACCTGTCACCGTCGCTTGTATTGATCAGGCGGCGGTTTTTTCTTATTAGAATGACTGAGTAAAAGGAGCGGCATATGAAAAAACAACAAAGTTTTAAGGGTGTCAAAGAGGTGGGGACCTTGTATTTGGTGCCGACACCGATTGGAAATTTAGAGGATATGACTTTTCGTAGTGTGAAGACCTTGCAAGAAGTGGCTGTGATTGCTTCAGAAGATACTCGCAATACTCAGAAATTACTAAACCACTTTGAGATACAGACGCCGCAAAAAAGTTTGCATGAGCATAATTTTCAAGAGCGGATCCCCCAGCTGTTAGGGATCCTTAAAGCCGGACAGTCGATTGCGCAAGTTTCCGATGCCGGGATGCCTTCCATCAGCGATCCTGGCCATGAGCTAGTCTGCGCGTGTATTGCAGAAGATATACCGGTGGTGGCTTTACCTGGACCGACTGCTGGTTTGACGGCCTTGATTGCCTCCGGATTAGCCCCACAGCCCAATCTTTTCTACGGATTTTTACCCCGCAAGAAAAATGAGCAATTGAAGGAATTAACTGCCTTACTCCCAGAAACAGCCACCATGATTTTTTATGAATCCCCTCACCGGATTGGCGAAACGATTAAGCATATGGCCACTGTCTTTGGTGGCGAACGTGGGGCGGTAATCTGTCGTGAACTGACCAAACTTCACGAAGAATACTTACGAGGAACCTTGACTGAGTTGGCAGCTTATTTAACAGAGCAGCCGATTAAGGGAGAATGTTGCTTACTCGTCGCCGGCAACCCTAACCCCGCTGAGCTCATGACACCTCCGATTCAGGCAGAAGTTTCGGTTAAAGAACAAGTGGATGCCTTGATCGCCTCTGGCTTAAAGCCAAATGCCGCAATCAAAGAAGTGGCCCAACGACTTTCCCGTAAAAAACAAGACATCTACGGGGAATACCATGGGCTGTAAATAGTGAAACCTAGCCTGGCAACTCAGACTAGGTTTTTTTGTAGACTAAGGTCTTAGAAATTTTAAATTATCTGAAATTCTATAATACCAAGTCTAAAAATGTCTGGCTTCACGAACTAGCTCAGCTACCGCAGACAGTTGGACTAGCGCAGAAACCGCGCAGTCCAGCTAGCAAAACCGACTCATGATCAAGAACATCATGTGTCAGTTTCGACTTATTTCTCGAGAGCTAAACGAGTACATTCAGCCTTTCTTGTAGGTAAAGAACTTGTAAAATTTAGAGCTGTAAGAATGTTGAATTACTAACGTTCTTACAACTTTTCATCTTGTCAAAATTTCGGTAAATTGAGTTATGACACCGAATACCCTTTACTCTATTTTCTTTGTTCATCACCACAATTGGGAGAAATTCCTGGAAAAGAAAAGAATAGACGTAGAATACGATTCGTTGTGCGAAAGGAAGTTTGTAAATTTTAATTCTGTGGAGATATCAGATATGATTACCGACTATTGGTTTGCGAAGCTTGTCATGATGTGAAATTGGTTCCGTTAAAAAAATGTAAAGGAAAGTTTTGTCCGACTTGTACTACGGGCGAGAGCTAGAGCTAGGCTGAAATTACGGCAAATGATCTGTTAGCTGTGACTCATCGTCACGTTGTTTTCACCATTGATGAAGGGTTAAGAGACGTTTTATGATGGAGAAATACCGAGATGAAAGCGAAGATTCATGATTCGGAACCTGTGAAGGGTACCGAATTTAACTGACTTCTATGCCTTCAGGAGCTTGGGGTGTGGGGGATGTCTGTAAGGATTGCACCCATAAACTCCGGGGCGGATATAAATAAATAGACAAAAAAATGAGTGATTATCCGTTTATTTTTGGCGAGCTTTGGAGGATCACTATTGTAGAAAATTTGAAAGATATCACCTTTTTTTCGGATTACATAGTAAAAGGTCAAACGGTCTTAATATTTGACTCAGTAAACAACCTTCGCGCTTCTGAAGGAACTAACTGAGTCTGAAAAATCGTGATGGGTGAATAGAATAATATGAGATAAGAAAGTAGCTTCCAAACGACTGAGCCGAATATGATAAATCAATTTTGTGTTGGGAAGTGATTCTTAAACGAATAATTGATCAGAAAGATTTCGGAGCTATTTACGGTCAGTGATCCGAAAGAAAACGGTAGCCGTATAATGTATTGATGCAGGGCGTAGAATACTTAACGGTATTTGCGTATTACTTTGAAAGTCTGTCCGATTTTAGTCGATGAGGAAAAAATTTTAAAACTTACCGAACACTTAAATACCTACGTGTAGCTTATCTTGAAGATCGCGCTTGATGGTACATTTAAAAATTAATCTATTTGAGAGGGTTCTGTGTATTGATAGAGATAAAGATATCTTCAAGGTTTTTCACATCTTCTTCGTAACCGAGATTTCTAAAAAGAGAAATTATCGGAGTGGGATCAAATAGTATTTCTTTATTCAGACTTAGAAACAATTCATTGAAAATCTTCCAATAAAGTCGCCACTTAATGTAATCACTACTTGTAGTTTGCGTATATAGTTCGTCCAGCAGAGTCGGAACCATTTCAAGAGACCCATTCTCAAAAAGAATAATTAAGTAATTAACTATAAATTTAAGTTCCGCACGTTTGTGTTTCGGTAACGAACTTGTTTTGTTGAACCGTGATAATACATCTTTCAAGTCAAAGGTTAAATTTTTTTCACTAAAAATATATAAGCAGTTTCCATATAGAGCAAGTTCGAAATAATCCCAGGTTTCGAGAGTTTCTAAATAATTGTAGACAATCGATATTTCTTTATCTGAAACAATGATATCACTGTGATTAGGAAGCTTCTGACACACTAGTTTCATTTCAATAGCGAGAAGAAGGTAGAATAAATCTTTAGTTTTTTCAAATTCATCTGTCATTTGATCTAAAAATATTTGAGTACTATCAGGATTTGAGACTGCCAAAATAAATTGATGTCTGTACTTGTCCTTTTTGGTCATTGAGAAGCTATTTAACTCATGTATGTACTCGTCCATCTGAATATTCATTTTATCAAGTAGAAGTAACATCGTTTCGAAATCAACTTTAGCATTCTGATTTTCAACACGCTGTAAGAAATTGACTGAACAAATGTTTTTTGAAAGTTCTTTTCTACTAATTTTTCTATTTTTTCTTTTTAATTTAATTAGATCGCCATTTTCCATTGATTATCCTCCTGAAATCGTTTTATTTTTCACTTTTTTTATATCATAAATTATGCATGTAGTAAACTTTATTTAAGCGAGGAAGGGGGAGAGACTTATGATTATTGATTGGTTCGGATGGGAAGTAATTGAACCTCGCATTTGATAACTGTTGAAGCATATATTAAAAAGAGTACTTTTAAAAAGGCCTATTCTGAAAAAATGTTCTTGTTGACTTGTATTTTGGTAATTGAGCCAATTTCATAATTCAATTTTTGATAAGCGATATAATACTGGCGTTATGCAATTTTATCAGATGAAGACATATGCTACTCTGATAAAAAAAAGTCAGAATCAAAGTTTACACAAGATATAAGGATTTATTAGTTAATAATGAAAGCGCTATCTTATTTGGAGTGCTGGTATTTTTTCGAATTACAGTATGAATACATACGATTAACTTGATACTTAACTATATCATTATTAAACCGTCTATCGATATAGAGGAGGGAGGACAGATAACGATAGGTTTAGTGAAATTGATAAATTGGTTTCATCGAAACAGTATTTCAGAATGTAGATGGAGGTAAGGAGCAGAATGAAAAAGAAATTTCTAATAATGGCATTACTTTTAACAAGTGTTTTAGGAGGTCAAGTAGCATATGCCTCAAAATATGTACCGAGTCATTATGAATATGATAAAAACATATTTACTGGTGCTGAAACGAAGTATCGGTATATTCCTGGGGATTACTACTTCTTATACACTAATCGAAGCCAAGTCGGTGATGGCTGGAATTACATTAGATATCGAATTACGTATGTGTACGGTAAGTAGAAGACTATGTTCGACAAGTTATTACAATGAATCTTGGACAACATATTCAATGACGCTCAAAAGTAGTGATTGGAGAATACCAGATGATAAAGTTAAAAAATATTACTTTAAAACGAGATGAACAATTTATTTTTGAAAACCTTGATATAACAATCAATGATGGAGTTAATTGTCTAGTGGCACCCAACGGTACCGGGAAAACGACGCTGTTCAGAGTGATTTATGGTTTAATTTCTTCGAAGTCAGGGTATATTGAACAGCATTTTGAAACCCATGAAAAAGTTGCGTCTTTCAAAATGAGTAGTTTTTACTATGAATCAACTGAATGGCTAAATGGTGACTTATCTGGACTTGACTATTTACGAATGGTTACTCGAGCTTGGAAAACAGAAAGAGACCGGATAGAGGATTGTATAACGTTTTGGAATTTGGAAAGCTTTGTGAGAAAACCAATAAAAAAATATTCATTAGGTATGAGACAAAAAATTATTTTGGCTATGTACTATGTGAGTGATGCTAAATATTGGTTTTTAGATGAACCAATGATTGGTTTAGATAACGAAAGTCAATACCTTTTTATTGAGTTTTTGAAGTGTGCAAAGCGTGATGGTAGAGCGGTTTTGTATAGTACTCATAATTTAGAATTTCTCGAAGAAGTAAATGACCAGGTTATTATCTTAGGTGATCCTGGAAATTAGGAGTTCAAATATTCATGAGGTTTACTGGAGGTAACTATGTCATATTTTGGATTTTTAGCAAAGCAATTTTACAAGAAAAGAAGTAATTTATTGATTATCGGAATCTTTCTGACGCTCATTTTCTTCTATGGACTCTCCCTGCTGAATACTAATCCGAAAGGAGAATTCGTTAGTCAGATTGACTCACAACTTGAAGAGCTAGATAAGCAGAGGAAAGAAGGAAATCTAGAAAGTGATACCGAACATTCGGAGTATACGACTTTTTTGAACCAGCAATATGATCAGCTACTTAACATAAAGAAAGATTATTCTCGTGGTGACCATAAGAAGGCGTACACAGAATATCTTACAATCTTAAAGGATATGAAAAAGCAGATAGGAAATGAAGAAAGTCGTCCGACTTGGTGGGCCGAATCAGTTGAAAAACAGATTCTGTATCTGGAAGCACTATCTGAGCAGAATATTCCGTATGAAACACCTGGGGGACTATCCTCCGCATTCGGATTTCCTTTAAAAGTTGTAAATAATCTTTTTCCAATTCTTATGACTTTTGTAGTGGTTTTGCTTGTGACTACTATCTTTGTTTCTCCATATATTGGGACTCTTAATAAGGACTCAGTTTTACCCTATCCGATTATCTTGGAAACTCTTCAAAAACTACTCCTGTCTTGTGGTGTTGCTGTAGTTGTGATTGGTTTAACTATCTGCATTTCTTGGATAACCGGTAGTTTTGTTGGAGGAAGCAGCTCACTTGAGTTACCTATTTTCAAATATGTGGATCAAAAACTGTCTGTTTCTCCGATTAAATCGATCTTACCACAAGCAGTGCTGCTATACAGTGTTGCATTATTTTCAGTGGTAACAATCACCTGTCTAGTGGCAACAATATTGAAGAATAGTTTGAGTACTGTATTCACAGCGCTAATTATCAATATTATTCAAATGTTTGCTATACCTCAGTTACCTCAACTTACAAAAATTGCTCATTTGCTCCCAGGTGTATATCTTGAATCTGGAAACACAGTGACAGGTATTCTAAGTGAAAATTATCATAATTCAAAGATTACGCTCCAAAATGGGATTATCGTAAATTTGCTGATCACCACTATTACCTTTTTTATTATCTATTTGGTTATGCGTTTGGAACAGCAACATAAAAAAGTCAAATATAACACAGTCGTAGGAAAATAATTTGCGAAATTCGCAAGCTATTTTTTGTATGGCATCATGATTCAGTTTTTAAATCTATTCAAGAAATGTTGTTTGTATGTTTGAAGGGAAGTTTGAGAAAAGAGAGGGGAAAAAAGTATGATTAAAAAACTAATTGTTTGTCTTTTTGCTGTGGTAGGATTGGGATTAGTCTATGGTACCGGGAATGTTCTCGCCTGTGAAGGTAAAACTCATGATCATGGAGTGGTTACTTCAGAAGTTGGGAATGTTCTATTAGAAAGCTCAATTCAACAGATTGTCCAAGAGAATGATTCTATAGATGACGAAGGAGAGCTGATAATTTCTCCAAGAGCAGTTTGTGTTAAATGTTCCGGATTTGCTGCGATTAAGTGTAAAGGAAATATGGAAAGGTATGATACTTCGACGCATAATACTCTCTTTAGTGGAAAGTGTACCGTTACGTATTATCGTTCAGAACGGCAAATTGTATGTACCAATTGTTTTTATGTGCAGGCACAAAGTGGGAAACATGATTGTCATGAGACCCACAGTAAGTGTTCCAAAGGAAATTACAATGTTTGTCCACTGTAGTACCTAAAGAGCTTGAAATCCAAAGGTAATAAAAGAGGTAGGACTGGTATTAATAGTTGTGATTAATAAAAATGAGAGAGCAGGCGGGGGATATCTCGACCTGTTCTTTTCTGTACAATGAGGTAGACTTCTAATTAAATAATCATAATACTAGCAATCATTGCAGAGAGTTGGGAAGGAATTATAATGTTAAAGTAAACACTGAACATGGATGCTAAAAACAATCCCAGTATATGTGAAATAATTGAAGGTAAAAAAACTATAAGTACTATAAGTACTTTTACCGTCAATCCGTTGAGCAATTTTGCATAATATAGTTTCATAAAATTTTCTTCAATTGCTAAATTTGCTGTTGAAGATTCAATATCAATTTGAACAATACATGGTATCCAATTAGCTAAGAATTTATTGATATTATTTTTTATATCTCCAAAAGATGTACCATTTATTGTATTTTTTATTAGTGGTCGTATTTCACATAATGACATATTCTTATTAAAATAGTTATTCAGTATCATGCCTATACAAGCAGCTCCACAGTCGTCTCTGGAGGTTTGTAAAATCACTTTAAATTTCACAGAAATCACCCTATATTAGTTGTGTTTTAGGATCAAAAAGTTTGTTTAGCATTCCTTTGTACCCGGCTGTACCTAACGATTGACGAATATCCTTAGCAGTATCTCAATCCCTAACATCCAGTATATGTAACCTATAGCATCGTCGAGCATATAGCTGTTCTTAACTAACTTATCTTTATCTGTACTAATGTTATCCTTAGCATTCACTAGTATTTGAAGAAGCTTTTGGTGAGTCAGAGTTATTTTGGTAACCTCATTGTGTATTGTCAGATACGTAATTTGGATACTAGAGATATTCTCTTCTTTTTGTTTGTAGCCAACCACGGTCTAGTTTTAAAGGGCTTTGTTAAGAATTGCTACCAGCGACGGCCGGGATTGAACAAGAACGAATGTTTGGTTTATAATAGCTATGAAAACAATTGCCGAGGAGAAAGCCCATGAGTGAATTACAGTTTCCTTTGAAAAATGATACCTCTCGTAAAATCATTCATATTGATATGGATGCTTTTTTTGCTTCGGTGGAAGAGCGGGACAATCCCGAGTTGGCGACTCATCCTTTAGTTATTGCCCGCCATCCTAGTGACACTGGCGGACGTGGCGTGGTGACTACAGCAAACTACCGCGCGCGGCAGTTTGGTATTCATTCAGCCATGAGTGCCCAAAAAGCGTATGAACTTTGTCCTGAGGCGATTTTTATACCTGGTAATCATGAAAAATACCGCCAAATCAGCCAGCAAGTACGTCAGGTTTTTCGTCGGTATACCGATATTATCGAGCCGGTATCTATCGATGAAGCCTATCTGGATGTGACCCATAATAAGAATAATATCCAATCAGCGGTGAAAATTGCTCGTCTGATTCAACAAGAAGTCTGGGAAGAAGTGCATCTGACTTGTTCGGCAGGTGTCAGTTACAATAAGTTTCTGGCCAAGTTGTCCTCTGATTATCGGAAACCCCGGGGCTTGACGTTGGTTGCGCCAGATGAAGCGGTGGCTTTTTTGCAAGCTTTACCGATTGATAAGTTTCACGGGATTGGCAAAAAGACCTTGCCACGGATGCACGAGTTAGGGATTTTCACTGGTGGGGACCTGTATCAAAAAAGTGAGATGGAGTTGATTCGTGAATTTGGCAAGATGGGCTATTCACTATATCGGAAAGTACGGGGGATTCATGACTCACCGGTTAATGTCACGCGGGATCGCAAGTCCGTCGGTAAAGAGCATACCTATGGCAGCCCCTTGTCAGGAGAAGATCAGGTACTAGGACAGCTGCGTAAAATCGCTGAAGAGGTAGCGGTGGCTTTGAAAAAAGTCGGCAAGCATGGGCAAACGGTGGTCTTAAAAGTCCGCTATGCCGATTATACGACAGTCACCAAGCGCCACACCTTAAATCGCTATGTCGCAACCAAAGAAGCAATTTTTTCAGAAGCTAGCTTGATTTGGGAAGAAATCTTAGGCGTCGAACAGGGGATTCGTTTGTTGGGAATTACTTTGACCAATCTGGATCCAGTAACTTATGAAAATATCACCTTGCCTTTGTGGGAGTCAGATAAAAATAGTGATCTTCATGAGAAATGATTTTTTGACGAGATCAAACTTGGTGTGCCCGCTTTTCAAATAAATACCCCCCTGACTCACCGCAGATGCTGGAAAGTCAGGGGGGTATTTTAGGGTTTAAATCAGTTTTTGCTTATGAATTTGTTCGAAGCTTTCTTCCGCATCTTTACAGTGCTCCCAAATGATTGCCCGGCCAGCAGCCAAGGACTTTGGTACATCGATGATCCGTTGGTTACTGCTACCACGAAATTGGAGGTTTAAGTTGCGTTTGCTAAGCTCAAAGCGACCGTCCACAAGGATATCGATTTGTTGAAGGAGGGCCAGTTTATCAGGAGTTTCCAAAAGAAGTTCCTCGAAAGTATACCCCGTCCAACTCCAAATGTCCTTGCTATTGCCAAATTCTTTCCGCACTCGCTGGACGACTTGCAAGCAGACGGCAGTATTGAGAAAAGGTTCGCCTCCCAGTAAGGTCAACCCTTGGACGTAATCATGAGCCAAGTCAGCAATGATGGTTTCCTCTAGCTCAGGGGTGAAAGGCGTACCGTAGTGAAAGTTTTGGACGGCTTTGTTAAAACACCCCTCGCAGGCAAAGAGGCAACCAGAAACGTAGAGACTGTTTCGCACCCCTTCGCCATCAACAAAATTGAAGGGTTTATAATCGGCAATCTGGTGTTGGCTATATTTTTCTGATAGCCATTCTTGCGGTTTAGGATTACGCATAGCAAAACTTCTTTCTAATAAGGAAATGGGGTAAAAGAGGGGACTGTGACCGTAAGTTGCCAAGACACTTTTGGGCACAATCCCGTTTAAAGAGTTATCTGAATAGTTGGTGCTGCTTATTTCATATGTTTAACCCGTGAGGAAATTTCTTTGTGGCGACCGTGAACCATTGGACGTGCTTGTGGGTTTCCGAGATAGCCACAAGTTCGTTTCACCACGTCACAAGTTTTTGGATCATGGTTGTGACATTGGGGACATTCGAAGCCTTTTTCAGTAGGGGTGAAGTCGCCTTCAAAGCCACATTCGTAGCAGTGGTCAATCGGAGTATTGGTTCCGAGATAGCCAACTTTGTCGTAGGAGTAATCCCACACTGCTTCCAACGCTTTTGGATTTTGTTGCAACATCGGGTATTCACAGTAATGAATGAAACCACCAGAGCAGTATTTTGGATAGTCTTTTTCGAAGTCCAGTTTTTCAAAAGGTGTCGGATTTTTGCGGACATCATAGTGGAAACTGTTGGTGTAGTAGTCTTTATCAGTGATGTTTGGCACTTCACCGAATTTTTCAGTGTCCAAGCGGCAGAAACGATCCGTCAAACTTTCAGATGGGGTACTGTAGACGCTAAAGTGATAGCCGTATTCATTGCCCCACGCATCGGCATGGGCTTTGAGTTCTTTGACGATGGCTAAGGTGAAGTCTTTAGCGGTTTGGTCGTGTTCCCAAGCGCCACCGTAAAAGGCAGAAGCGACTTCGTACAAACCGATATAGCCAAGAGAAACAGTTGCCCGTTTATTTTTGAAGAGTTCGTTGACATTGTCATTGCGGTTGAGGCGTTTACCAAAAGCACCATACATATACAAAATAGGGGCATTGGCAGGGGTAGCTTCTTTACAGCGTTCTACCCGGTAGACGAGGGCATCTTTGACAATTTCCAAACGTTCTTCCAAGATTTGCCAGAATTTATCTAAATCGCCACCAGCTTCCATCGCAATCCGCGGCAAGTTTAAGGTGACCACCCCTAAATTCATCCGGCCGACATTGACTTCTTGGCCGTTTTCATCTTGCCATCCTTGCAAGAATGACCGGCACCCCATCGGTACTTTGAAGCTTCCGGTGAGTTCCATGATTTTGTCGTAGTTCAAAATATCTGGATACATCCGCTTAGTGGCACATTCTAAGGCCAACTCTTTAATGTCATAGTTGGGATCTTCTGGTGCAAAATTGACTCCTTTTTTGATGGAGAAGATCAATTTCGGAAAAATAGCCGTCCGGCGTTCGCTACCCAAGCCATTGATGCGGATTTGTAAGATGGCCCGTTGGATTTCCCGTTCAAACCAGTTTGTTCCTAGACCAAAGCCCAAGGAAGTAAAAGGCGTTTGACCGTTGGAAGTAAATAGCGTATTGATTTCATACTCCAAACTTTGCATGGCGTCAAAAATATCTTTGCGAGTTTTTTCTTTAGCAAAGGCTTCTCGTTTTTCTGGGGATTCAATCCAGCGTTCCGCATCCGCCAAATGTTTCTTGTAATTTAGTTTGGCAAAAGGCGCTAGGAGTTCATCGGTACGGTCTGCAGAACAGCCACCATATTGGCTAGAAGCCACATTGGCGATGATTTGTGAGATTTGTGCTGTTGCGGTTTGAATGGATTTTGGTGATTCGACTTCAGCGTTGCCAATTTTGAAGCCATCGTTTAGCATGCCTTTGAAGTCAATCAAACAACAGTTGGTCATTGGCGTGTAGGGATGATAATCAAGATCGTGGTAATGAATATCGCCTTTTTGATGGGCGTTGGCCACATGTGGGGGAAGCATCTTTAAGCCAATCGACTTGCCGACAATCCCAGCGGTTAAATCCCGTTGTGTATTGAAAACATCGGAATCTTTATTGGCATTTTCATTGACCACCGTGCGATCTTTGTTGATCAATTTGCCGATGGTGAAGTTGATATCAGTGGCTTTGCTACGAGCAAAGTCCCGTTGCGTACGATAATTGATATAGGCTTGGGCCAATTCATACTCGTTTTTTTCTAAAAGAATATGTTCCACCACGTTTTGAATTTCGTAGATTTTGACATTTTCAGTGAAACGTTCGGCGATTTCCGAATCCACTCGTTCGACGATTTCCAAAATCCGTTCATGATCCAAAGGGGAAAGGGGTTGCTCTTCCATGACTTCTTTTTTGGCTTTGACTAAGGCATCGTAAATTTTTTGGTCGTCAAAATCCACATGGCGCCCGTCGCGTTTGATGATTTTAATCTGGGTGAGGCGGGGGTGAACCAACGTCTCTGTTTCATTTCTTTTTAATTCCATCATAGTGAGTCACTCCTTATTTCGTTCAGCTTAAAGGAAGTCGGATACCCGTCTTCACTAAAAAAGCCTCTGACCAAACTCGTGAAAAAAGACACCATTCACAAAAAAATGGCGATGGCGGTCCTGATTGTCTGCTGGTCATTTGTCATATTCTATCATATCTGAAAAATCAGAAACAGGCAACTATATATAGTGTTATTTCTGGATAAAAACGAATTAACAACACTAGATGTTGTGTTTGTGAAGTTGAAAATTTGAATGAAAACAGACTGGGGTAAGCTTTGCGCTTGTCCTATCATCTCAAAAAAAACACTGGGATGCAAAACATTTTCCTATAAAAATTTGTAGCTTTTCGAACAAGGCTTGTTCTGACGGTAATGCAGAAAAATTCTTTAAAAAAAGACTGCTCATAGAAGTTTAAGAAGATGGGAATTGTTGTTTTTGGCGATTCTTGATAGTATGAAGAAAACCAAGGAAGTCAGAGTTGAAAGAGGTAGTCTATGAAAAAAATTATCGATGTCAAACATTTAAGCAAGACTTACGGCAATCGTTTTAATGAAACAAAAGTGTTGGACAATCTCTCCTTTAGTGTGGCAGAAGGTGAATTTGTCGGCATCATGGGTCCAAGTGGGGCAGGCAAGACGACCTTGATGAATATTTTGGCTTCAATTGCCTTACCGACCTTTGGTACTGTCGAAGTGGCGGGCAAAGACGTCACCAATATGCGGGAAAGCCAGCTGAGTGATTTTCGCCGGCAAGATTTGGGCTTTATTTTCCAAGAATTTAATCTCTTGGATACCTTGACAGCCAAAGACAATATCATCTTACCCATGGCGATTGATCAGCTACCGGTGAAAGAGATTGAAACCCGCCTGCATCAGGCAGCAGACTTGTTGGGCATCAGTCTTTTGTTGGATCGTTATCCGGCTGAACTTTCCGTGGGACAACGACAACGGGTCGCGGCTGCCCGCGCCATCGTCGTCCGTCCGAAAGTCATCTTTGCTGACGAACCCACCGGCGCTTTGGATTCAAAATCAGCTACTGAACTCTTGCATTACTTGACCAAAGTCAATCAAGAAGATGATGTTACGATTTTGATGGTGACCCACGATCCCTATACTGCCAGCTATTGCAATCGGATCTTATTTATTAAAGATGGTGTCTTTTTTTCAGAAATCGTCAAGCGGGGTAGTCGCCAAGAATTTTTTGATAAGGTGATCGATATGCAAGCCACGATTGGCGGAGGAGGCCGACGTCATGCTCACTAAACTGTTTTGGCGGAGTTTTTTGAAACAGTATAAAGATTATACAGTTTACTTCATCTGTATGACTTTTGCGGTGATGATCTACTATTCCTTTGCCGCCATGACAAGAGACCAACCTCTGGTACAGCGGGCGCAGCCAGAGATTCAGATCTCCAGCGTCTTAAGTCTCGGAAATTTGGCGATGCTGCTGATTCTGATCTTCTTTATGTTGAGTGCCAATCGCTTTTTTGTGGTCAAGCGCTACCGCGAGATGAGCTTATACCAGCTCTTTGGCCTGCGAAAGCGCCGGATTATGAGTCAGTTTGTTTTGGAAAACTTCGCGATGAATGTGGCCGCCTTTGTCACCGGCATCTTGATGGGTATCATTTTTTCGAAATTGTTTGCCATGATTTTGGTAAAAGCCATGGATCTGGATTTGACGAGTCATTTTTACCTTTCCTTATCTTCGGTTTATGGGACTTTGCTGGCTTTTTTGTTGATCTATGGAGGGATTGCTTGTCAAAATGCCTGGCTGATACGACGGAATCAATTGCAGGATCTTTTCGGGCAGCGGTCGCAAAAAATTCTGCGAAAAATGCGGGGCTCTCGCTGGACGGGACTTTTAGGCGTATTGGGCTTAGCTTGCTTACTAGTCGGGTATTGGCTGTCCTTTTTTATCCGGGAGTATATCATCGCTTATATTTCCGCCACTAACCGTTATGGCATCATCTTATGGCTCCCATTTTTGGTATTGACCTTATGTGTGGTGGGGACGTACTTGTTCTTTCGCTTTACCTTACCGACTTTTTTTCGCTTCTTGCGACGGTTTCGTAAGCACGCCTATCAACATTTGCGGTTTTATGCTTACGGGAATAGTCCGTTTCAAATATTGAGTCACTGGCGTTCTTTGGCTTGGGCGACTTTAGCGACTGCTGCGGCTTTGACTGTGATAGCTGGTGCGCTGTCTTTTGTGACCATTCGTTCGCAAGTCTTGCGCAATAGCAATCCCAGCGACTTTCAAGTGCGGGGAGAAGATACGGAAAAACTGGCCAGCCAATTGGCACAACTCGGGGGCAAAGTGACCCACACCACTACCTTGCATTATAAAGTGACCATGGCTCATACCACCCGCTTGTTTTTGCGCACGGATAAAAGCCAACAAGTCCAGCTCTATGATTTATTGACTGAAGAAGAATACCGCGCCTTCGCCAAACAGCACCCGGACTTGCCGGCGGTTCAATTGAAGAATGACCATGAGGCGGTGATGTTCGAGTATGGCTACACTACATTTCGCAACACAACCACGGTGGACCATCGCTTTACTTTACCGAAATTGCCAACTCTTGAAGTGAAACAGTTTTATCCGGATTTACTGGGGGACACCGAGATGCGTTATGGCATGGGAGTCTTAGTCGTTACTCAGAAAACTTATGATCAGGCGACGGGTGTCGTGTATCCCATCGCTATGGTGGAAGCCAAACTCCCCGCAGAAAAAGGGTGGTCGCTGACTTTAAATGACACGTTGCCTACCAGTTGGGGGGATGAAATCTATTACCAGTATTCCTATGCCAACCAGAAATTAAGTGGGCAACTGAGTACCGATCAAAACCAGCTCAAGGGAACCAGTCAATCCGGTCAGCAAAGTTATAATCGGCTAAATCTGATCAATCGGTACCAAGAACTACGCCAACTGCGACGAGAATCGGGGATTTTTGTCTATGTCGCTGTTTTTATCGGAATGACCATCTCGGTGACGACCGCTGGCATTATGATGCTCCGCCTGTTTTCACAATTGGCTAATGAGACCCGGAATTTTCAACTCTTACGCAAATTAGGAATTTCCCGCAAAGCGATTCGAGGGATTATTCATCGGCAGCTGGCTTGGGTTTTTGCGCCACCGATTTTGTTGATTGTCTGTCATTCGAGCTTTGCGATCCATGTGTGGGCCCAGTTTATTCACAGTGAAAGCTACTGGCTGGCTTACCTCTTTTGTGTAGTCATGGCCTTGATGTATGTCCTTGCTTATGGAATCACTTCCCATTTTTTCATCCGGGCTGCGGAAAGCGATTAAAAAGTTTTCTCATCGGACATTTTTTATCCCCCTTTTTTTCCAAAAAAGTTACCCGGCATGCTATAATACGCCTTAGTGAAATGAAGCTCAGTGAACAAGTCGAGTGAACCAAAGCCGAGACCGCAGCAAGCGCCTCAGCTTTTGAGCAACAGGCTTCTGTTCTACTGGGACTTACTTAATTGATAAAGGAGCAAAGGCAATGCTTGAAAACAAAGAGGAGCAATTGTTAATTGACCTCACATCTGCACGAGGAGTTCCCGGAAATGAAGAAGAAGTGCGGGAAATCTTCAAATCCTATGCCCAACCGTTTGCCGAAGATATCTTCTTCGACGGATTAGGTAGCGTCATCGCCAAACACGTAGGTGAAGGTGGCGGACCGAAAATTTTTATTTCCGGTCACATGGATGAAGTCGGCTTTATGGTGACCAAAATTACCGAAAAAGGCTTTATCGAATTCCAAACCCTTGGTGGCTGGTGGGGCCAAGTGATGTTAGCGCAACAAGTGGAGATTAAAACACAAGCGGGGGAATTGATTCACGGAGTAATTGGTTCAAAACCGCCTCATGTCTTGACCCCTGAAGTCCGTAATAAACCTTACGACATTAAAGAGATGTTCATCGATATCGGCGCAAGTTCTTTAGAAGAAGCCAAAGCGTGGGGCATTCGTCCAGGGGATATGGTGACGCCTTATATCCAATACAAACGTTTAAATGGCGGCAAATTTTTGCTGGCCAAAGCGTGGGACAATCGAATCGGGACGGCGGTCTCCTTACGGGTATTGGAAACCTTAGCCAAAGAAGGCCATCCTAACTGCCTTTTTGCCGGTAGTGACGTGATGGAAGAAGTGGGCTTGCGAGGGGCGCGTACCAGCACCCACATGGTAAATCCCGATATCGCCTTTGCCTTGGATACTGGGACGGCTGGGGATACACCAGGAATGAGTCCAAAAGAAGCGGATTCGGAACTTGGAAAAGGCCCTCAAATCTTGATTTTTGACGCTTCGATGGTTCCTCATAAAAAACTGTTGAACTTTGTGATTGGTGTGGCAGAAGAGCTGAACATTCCTTTCCAATACACCGTGATTACCGGTGGCGGTACCGATGCCGGACAAATGCATTTGACTCGCGACGGCGTGCCTTCTTTAGCGATTACGGTGCCGGTTCGTTATTTGCATTCCCATACTTCAGTGATCCATGAAGACGATTATTTGAATACAGTAAAATTGGTAACAGAAGTGGTTCGTCGTCTGGACGATGAAACAGTGGAAGCTATCCGTTCTTACTAAATAGTTACAAGCGCCTTTCAAAGTTGAAGGGCGCTTTTTTTGACCTTGTCCATGCAACGAATGAGTTTGATAAAGGAAATTGGACGATTAGGCTAGATAAATGATACTCTAAGCATAGAAAATCGTTTAAGGAAAGGTGTGAATCAAGCGATGAAGTTAACCGTTTTAGGCTGTCTGGGAGCTTATCCTTACCAAGGTGGGGGGACGACAGGGTTTTTGTTACAATCTGGTGATTATCATTTGTTGTTAGATTGTGGGAGTACCACCTTGGTGCGCTTAGAAGAAGTATGGGATCCTTTACGTTTGGATGGCGTGGTTTTGAGTCATTACCATCATGATCATATTGCTGATTTGGGAGTCTTGCAGTATTATTGGCAACTTCACCCTCAGCGAGATCCGAAAAAAATCCTACCTATTTATGGTCATACCTTGGATCAGGAGCATTTTGCTAGTCTGACGATGCCACAAGTCAGTGAGGGGCGTCCTTATTTTGAAACAAAACAGTTGGAACTGGGACCGTTTTCTGTTACATTTATGGAGACGATACATCCGGTAACTTGCTATGCAATGCGTTTTGTAGAAAATAGTACAGGTAAAATATTTGTATTCACTGGTGACTCGGGGTATTTGGCAAGTTTGACAGAATTTGCCAAAGATGCGGATCTGTTTTTGGCGGATACTTATCTATTTGCCGGTCAAGAGCGTCACAAAGCGCATTTAACCAGTCAAGAGGCTGGCGAAATTGCAAGAGCAGCGGGCGTGAAGCAACTAGTTTTGACCCATCTACCTCAATTCGGTGACCTGAACCAACTGCGGGAAGAAGCATTTCAAGCAGGGGGGGAAGAGGTGCCGGTGGCTTTGGCAGCAATCAAAAAGGTGTTTGAAATCTAGTGCGTTACGCCTGATCTGGCTGCGACAGGTTGCCGAATCAAAGCGCAACTGTCGTCACACATCAACGGTTAGGAGACGATTTCATGATTTTTGTACCAAACGAAAACAATGACCCCCGTATCAATTTGGCAATCGAACAATTTTTGTTACAAGAAATGCCAGTAGCTGAACCGATTTTATTGTTTTACATTAATGAACCTTCCATTATTATTGGGCGCAATCAAAACACCATTGAAGAAATCAATAAAGATTACGTGGAGGCTCACGGAATCCATGTGGTGCGACGACTTTCTGGTGGAGGTGCGGTGTATCACGATTTGGGAAATCTAAATTTTAGTTTTATCATGCCTGACGATGGGAATTCTTTTCGAGATTTTGAAAAGCTTACCAAACCCATTGTAGCTGCTTTACATGAGCTCGGGGTAGAAGGTGCACAGCTTAAAGGCCGGAATGATCTAGTTATCAATGATCAGAAATTCTCTGGCAATGCGATGTATGCCACCAATGGCCGGATGTTTGCCCATGGCACCATCATGTTTGACTCGGACATTGAAGAAGTAGTAAATGCTTTGAAAGTTAAACAGGAAAAAATTGCCTCAAAAGGCATCAAATCCATTCGTTCCCGAGTGACGAATATTAAGCCTTTCTTACCTGCTGATAAACAAGACATGACCACTCAAGACTTTCGTCAGGAGATTCTGCTAAAAGTATTTGGTGCTACTAGCCTTGATCAAGTGAAGACTTATGAGTTAACAGAGACGGATTGGCAAAAAATCCAACAGATTTCCGACGAGTACTATCGTAATTGGGACTGGAACTACGGCAAATCACCAGAATTTGCGATTGATAAACAACAGCGTTTTCCTATTGGCTCCATTGAAGTACGCCTAAATGTGGAACAAGGGTATATCACGGAAGCGAAGATTTATGGTGATTTCTTTGGTTTAGGGGAAATCCAAGACGTTGAAAATGCCTTAGTAGGGACCAAATATGCGAAGGAAGACTTGCGAGGGGTTATCGAGACCATCGATGTCAAAAAGTATTTCGGAAATATTGAAAAAGACGAGTTGTTAAACTTAATCTATTAATCAGCTAAGCGATGGCGGCAAAACCAAGCCTCTGTCGCTTTTTTTGCTTTTCCGGGTGAGTTGCGTCCTTGACTGATTTTCTGTTTTCAAAGGAGGGTCCTTTGAAAAGGTGGTATATGGTGAAAAAGTGAAGTGGCACTTAGACGTCGTATCTTACAAAATCGCCAAAATCCCTTCTCGTTGCACCAGGAGGGAAATCTCGATACAATGAAGAAAAAGCCCCATCCATGAAAGCGAGGGAGCAGGATGAATGACGAGCAATTTCAGTTGATTCAAGATTTGATTCAAGAAATGGAGAAGGTGGTCATTGGCAAACGACAAGTTCTTGAGATGACGCTTACTTCGATGTTAGCTGGTGGTCATGTGTTATTTGAAGATATTCCTGGTGTTGGTAAGACGATGTTAGTCAAGACGTTGGCAAAAACCATCCAAGGACGCTTTGCCCGCGTGCAGTTTACGCCAGATTTACAGCCTAGTGATATTTCCGGGGTGTCGATTTATAATGAACAATCTGGCGGGTTTGAATTTCGTCCCGGCCCGGTGTTCACCACGGTTTTATTAGCCGATGAAATCAATCGTACAGCCCCCCGGACCCAAGCCGCCTTGTTGGAAGCCATGTCTGAAGGGCATGTCACCATTGATAACCACACTTATGAATTGGACGAAAACTTCTTTGTCCTAGCCACGCAAAATCCGATTGAGTATGAAGGAACTTTCACGCTGCCTGAAGCCCAGTTGGATCGTTTTTTATTTCGCTTAGCTATCGGTTATCCTAGCCGGGAAGATGAATTGACGCTAATGAATGGGCAACAAGAAAAAGCGTTAGCAGAGGTCCAGCCGGTGATGACCACCCAACAGCTAACCGCCTTGAAGCTGCTGGTGGATGAAGTCTATGTGGATGATTTGGTTCTGCGGTATGCGTTAGCTCTGGTACGGGCAAGTCGCGAGTTTCCCGGTGTGGAATTGGGGATTAGTCCTCGTGGGGGCATCGCATTTTTGAAAGCTGCCCGGGCGTATGCCATGGTGCAAAACAGGAAATATGTAAAACCCGAAGATTTGCAAACCATCTTACCAGCAGTTTTTAGTCACCGCTTGATTTTACAAGGGGGACTGGTTTCTCAAAGGAAAATGACGGAGGTCCTGGAGGGAATTTTGCAACAAGTGGTGGTTCCCATCAGGAAAAAATCATGAATCGCTTGAAGCAAGGAGGGAAGTTTTTCCTTGTCTTATTGGGCTTTGCATTGCTAACTGCTTATGCTGTGATTTTTAACAATACTTCTGGTTGGCTGTTATGGCTCTTTTATGTGGGCTTTATTCTGCTAAATTTGGTGACGCTGGTCTTTCCCCTCCGGCAATTGCAATTGACGGTTCCTGAAACGTTTTGGACCCAAGCCGGCACAACCTTTTTGTTGCCAGTTACCGTCAAAAGCCGTGGCTGGTTTTGGGTGCCTGCTTTCAGTGTAAGCCTCCCCCAACATGCCCAACAGCCTATTTTTCGGAGCTTTTATCATGGGCAAAGGCTGACTTTGAACTTTCCGATTGAAGGATTGCAGCGCGGGATTTATCCGGATTTGTCAGTGCTAGTGACAGCGGGAGACTGGTTTGGTTTGTTCCAAAAAAGCCGCAAATATGTCTTACCCAGTGAATTGGTGGTTTTGCCGGCTGTCGATGAGTCGATGGCGCAGTTTGTCCCACGCCTGCGTAAAGAGCAGCAAATGACCTTGTTTGGTGAGCGAACAGCAGAGATTCGGAACCATCGGGAGTATCATCGAGGCGACTCCCTCAAACAGATTGACTGGAAATTAACCGCCAGAAGTCGGCAGTTGATGATCCGGGAGTATCAAGAAAAGCAAGAATCACCAGTTGTCTTCATTTTTTGGGGAGAAGCGGGGCCGTTTTTTGAAACGCAGCTAAGGGCTTATTTTAGCGTGCAACAACAGCTAGCTGGGCTGTTGGCTATTCAGCAGTATTTGGTGACGGCTGCTGGTGGTGAGTTTTTACAAGGAGACCGCGTGTTTGCTGCCGCCAAGGGGTTTGAGCAGAAGCCCGAGTTGTTTGCCTTTAAAAATAAAACCTTATTAGTATTTACCGGCTCGTCCCAACCCGATACCCAGTTGACCGCTCAAATCGCTGATTGGGAGCGGACCAATCAAGTGAAGCTCTATGATTTGGTCAGTCTTTCTCACAGTTTAAAAACAAGGACTGAGGTGACTGCTACACAAGAAAAAACTCCCGCAGAGGGGAGGGAGGAACGATGATCGCACGCATTCGTCAGAAAGGGTTTTATGGTTTGGCGGCTTTTGTGGCGCTAGCCGTGGTGATGAATCAGTTTTTGGCAGTTTATCGGTTTAATGATCGTGAAACAGCTATTTATCTTGTCGGTATCATTTGTTTTATCTTTGTCGCCCTCCCACGATTCTGGATGCGGGGACCTTTTGCTTTACTCGCTTTGTTAGTAGCGGGATACCAATACTACCCTTTAGGAAAAAGTTTTGGGCTTGATTGGTTGGTCGCTTTACAACGGCAACTGCGTCCTCTGGTTTTCGCAGTACAACAAGATGGCTTGGGACGCACCCCGTCGTTATTGGCCTTTAGTTTGATTTTTAGCGGGGTAGCTCTTTTAGCCCTTTTAATCATTAATTATGAGCATTTTTTAGTGAGCTACAGTGGTTTGTTATTGTATTTGGCGATGTTGGCGGTGTTTAATCACTTGGATTTGGTTTGGCAGCTGTTGCTAGTCTGTGGCTGTGGCTTGCTATCTTCTGGTTTGAAACAGCATCGCCAAAGAGGCGGGCAGGCCAATTTTAGCTACCTGTTGGCAGCTGCCATCCTCTTGGGAGTGTTAGGTTTTGCTGCTAATAAAGTACCAGATGCCCTGGTGCGAGACCGGCTGTCGGCCCAGACCGTTGCGGTACGAGATTATTTTAATGCTGCGGGTTTATATAGCTATATCGAAAGAGTAGGCGTGGGGGGCAATAGTCGGACCGGCTTTAGTGAAGATGATGAAGCGTTAGGAGGGGCCTTGCTAGATGATGAGACCGTATTGTTTGAGGCCCAACAGTTACGACCTCATTATTGGCGGGTGGATAGCAAGGATTTTTATACTGGCAAAGGCTGGCAGCGAACAACTGCAAGTGAAGGCCAAGTTATTATGGAGAGCCAGTTTACCTTGGATGCTGAAGCGGTAGGGGTTCCCTTTTTGGAGGTTCAGCATATTGATCTGACCTTTCATCAAGAAGAAAACTATCTGCCACTACCTTATGGGTACAATCAGGTGTATTTGGCTGCTGGCTTTGCTGGTTTTGTGTATGCGCCAGATCAGCGGCGGGTGGATTTATTAGCCCGAGGTGGTGGGGAACCAAGTGTGGAAATTGCCTCCTTAGAACCGATTTATGATGTTGCTAGTTTGCAAAAGGTTCCGTTGACCAATCCTTCGACAGATACGATTGATTATCTGCAGTTACCCGCTAATTTCCCTACGCGGATCCGAGAGTTAGCCGGGAGAGTCACTGCAGAAGCGACAACTTTGTACGACCAAGTGACTGCTGTGGAAAGCTATTTGAGTCAATCTGAAGCATTTCGTTATTCCAAAGTGGATGCCGTGGCACCGTTGCCGGATCAGGATTATGTGGATCAATTTTTATTTGAAACCAAAGTTGGTTACTGTGATAATTTCTCGACGGCGATGGTAACGATGCTCCGAAGCTTAGGGATTTCAGCACGTTGGGCAAAAGGGTTTAGTCAGGGGACAGCGATTCCAAGTTTTGATGAACGGAAAACCTATGAAATTAAAAATTTAAACGCCCATTCGTGGCCGGAAGTTTATTTTGAAGGCTTTGGCTGGGTGCCTTTTGAACCCACCCCTTCCTTTAGTAATCCTCAACGACCAGGCAATGCTGAGGCTGCTACTGAAGAATCAGTTGCCGCTGGTGTAGCTGACACTAGTACTGAGTCCAACAGTAGTGAAAGTCAGGCAACTTCAGAGACTACTAGTCAGAGTACTAGTGAAAGTGCTCTGACTAGTGACACAGCAGGAAAAGCCGATCCAAATGGAAAGAGTCGGATTGGCACATGGAAACTCTGGCAAGTGGCACTGCTGTTTGCCTTTGCGCTAGTGATCGTGGCAGGGGGCACTTGTCTCTGGTATTTTCAGATCAAGCTAGGTCTCTGGCTTAGGCTCCACTTGTATCGGCGCCCCTATGAACAGGGTTATCTCTTCTTATTGAAAGAGGCGGAAAAATGGCTGCCGCGACAATCCTCAGAAGACTTGACGAGCTATAGCGAAAAACTGGCAAAAGCCTATCCCGAGACTGCCGCCTTTAGTCAATTGACGAAAACCTACGAAGAGCACCTGTACCAAGGTCGCGAGCTGGGGGCGGCCAGTCGTGAGTTACTATGGCTAGTGGCGGATCAACTCACCGCCTTGAAAAAAACGCAGCGTTAATGCCCGTAAGCTTTGGAGCTGATGTTTGGAAAAGGTGAGTTGTTGGCGCCGTTGGAATCGATCTGACGCTAGCTAGACCATCAAATGGCAAAGGAAGACTAAGTTGCTGGTCTAGCTTTTAAAGGAAGACAAAGTAGGAAAGTGAATCAATCAATTAGCGACGAAACAGAGAGAGTTGCTGGAGGAGGATTCTCCGGAGGCGATTTTGCTCTGTTTTCGTGATGAAACGATCCGTCAAATCGTTGTTGGCTAACCCTTTCCTTAGGGATTTACAAATAAGTCGCCTTATGTCAAGATAGAAGGAAAATGATGTGAAAGCCGGTGAGTAAATGATTGTAGTCAGAACAGCAACGCCCCAAGATGCCGAGGCTTTAGTCGCTATTTATCAACCTTATGTGTTGGAAACAGCCATTACTTTTGAATATCATGTCCCGACGATTGCGGAGTTTTCACGACGAATTAGCCAGACGTTGGCGCGCTATCCCTTCCTTGTCGCTGAACGCGCTGGAGAAATAGTTGGCTATGCCTATGCCGGTGCATACAAAGGACGCAGTGCCTACGATTGGAGCTGTGAGGTGACGGTCTATGTCAAACAAGGGATTCAAGTGAAAGGTATCGGGAGTCGTTTGTATCAGGAATTGGAACGTTGCTTGGCCAAACAGCAAGTGGTCAATTTGACGGCGTGTATCACAGAAGGCAATCAAGGCAGCGTCGCCTTTCATGAAAAATTTGGCTACCAACAAGTGGCGCGCTTTCCCAAAATTGGTTACAAATTTGGCAAGTGGCACGATGTCCTATGGTTGCAAAAAGCACTCCAAATACCTGCGAATCCTCCCAAAGCCTTTCGTCCGTATCCCGATAGCTACCACGAATCAGTAAAAATGTAATCGAAGGCTTTTTAGTTTACATTTTTTCAGAAAGTGCTATGATAGCCATGTAAAAGATACCGCATGACCTGTTAGTCAAGGGGTTAAGACGCCACGTTCTCAGCGTGGAGGCACGGGTTCGAATCCCGTACAGGCTATTATTTTAAAAAGGTTGATAGGATAAGCGTTATAGCTTTCATCTATCAACCTTTTTTTGTTATCTAAAAATTGGAATTGGACAGAACGAAAATTTTGGTAGAACATTGTTTCTAGCTAATGGTTACAATAAAAAAGCCTTAGCTTAGTTTATTTCGTGTGCAATCGCTAGCTTGTAGGTAGATACTGCACTTATTGATAATTTAGCTAAACTACTTCTTTAGACAATAGATGTGCATCTTCTGTATGAAGAGATTCATCTAGAAAAATAGTTTCCGTATTATCTTCCATAACACGGGTTTGTTGATATTCTTCTGCAAACATAGTTTTGGTAAATTCTGCTGTGGGATCAATTTCTTCAACTAGTTTTTCTAAGTCATCGACAGAACTTCTAAAAAATTCTTTTCGATAGTTAACCTTATTGACTCGGTTATCGGAAAGACGCTTATGCAGTGTGTTTTCAAGATTGACGGCATCATCACTGAAGATTAAGGCATGAACATCAAATTTAAAAGGAACAGACGCACTTCCAAGTTCATCAATACGTTGTTGTGGTTCTAACCGACGTGTCATACCGATTTTAAAGACGTTTTCACCGAATGAACCTAGGTTAGAAATTACATAAACGTACCCAGCTTTACCTAGCGCCAGACTAGTCACTTCTTCTTTTTTTTCTGCTACTGAGTCAAGTTGTTGCTGCAATTCCTTTAAGTGCTCTTCCAATTGTGCGATTTTAGCTGTATCAGTTTCGCTAGCTAAAAGTTCTTTGTTCCTTTTCATTTCTGTTTGATACTTATATTCTTCTTTTTCAAGTTTTTTTCTCTCAGCTGCAAGAGCTTGTTGTTCTTCTCTTTCTTGTTTCATTTGTTCTCTGATAGCTTGTTGTTCTTCTTTTTCCTTCTGTCGTTTAATGTAGTATCGATATTCAATGTCGACCAATTCGATATACAATGGTTCAATTTCTGTTATAAAGCGAGTAATTGTAGGAAGTATTGAACGGTTACCTTCAGCCGCGATTGTTGTGTACTTGTTAAAAATCAAACTAACTTTTTCTTTTGCTTCGTTAAGCTTTTGGTAACCGAGTTGAAACAGGAGTAATTGCATCTCTGCTTGTAAACCTATTACCATTAATTGATATATTGCTTTATTTGCTTTGGTGTTATACCGGTCTTTATATTTTTCGAGGACATTATTGATTTCTTTTCTAGTCTCATTTGAGAGTTTGCGGAGATCTTTAGAATTATCTGAATGGAGAGGTAATTTAATGATAGTATCGATTAAACCATCTGTTTCTAAGTATTCAGATGCTTCAAATAGTTGATCTTCGAATGTATCATAATCAGACTGTGAACCAGTATTGAATCTTTTATGATACTTTTTAAGGCCGACAATCTCTGACTTAAACTTGCGTGCCTGTCTCAAGTATCGATTAATTTCTTTTGTTAAAGAATCTCGTTCTTCCGTAAGTGTGCTAATTTTATCTTCATTTTCAGAAATGAACAATCGTAAGTCAGCTACTTCAGCTTCTGCGTTAGTAACCAATAACGCAGCATCTTTTTTTCCTTGGTTAATGAGCGATTCCCTTTTTTCGACATTTTCAGCTTCTAGAATATCCCTGATATCCTTCATAGTAGCTTCTTTGTTTGATAGGGCTAGCTCGAGTTTGGAGTTGTTGGATTGCAGCTCGATACTCTTTGCAACCATTGAATCTAGCTTTGCTTGCTCTTGAAGAATTGTTTCACGTAACTTTGCCAATTCCTTTACTCGTTGAAAAAATCCCATATTATCCTCCTTGTTTTAACGTTAATTTTTTGTTGTATTCTAGAAAACATTTATTGACTTGGGATTCTAAAAAAAATTAGAAGTCATTAATGCGTACAAAAAATTGATAGATAATTGATAGATAAAAGATCCTAAATCAAGTAAATAGATTTCAATAAACGGCATTTTAAATTTTTATAGCTTTATTTTTTACTCCATGTAGGAGGTTAAACGAACAAAAATGTATAATATTTCGAAATTTTAAGTGTTTATCGTTTTGATTCTGTTCATGAAGCGAGCGAATTAGATATATTTTTGTGAGAGTGCTCATATTTTCATCTATAAATCTTATTTTTGATACATAAATTGTAGCACAAAATAGTTTAATAACGTGCTTAATGAGATATATATAGAAAGATAATCTGAGAGATATTCATGAAAGTTGCGGTAAGTCAGTATTTTTTATATAGTTTAATATTAAGATATCACTTTTTCGTAAATAAGCCGGTTTTTTTTAGCTTTTGTGAAAAAACGGTATAATAGATACAGCAAATAAGCTCGCAGTTGCCACGCTGAGAACGTGGCGGCAGAAGCGGTATTAGATGGCAACAGTGGTTTCTAGGGAGAAAGGAGCGTTTTATGAAACGCAGTGAACGGGTTTTTGCCTTTGTTCAATCAAAAGCCAACAATCGTAGCGCGCAAACTGAGGATAGCGGCGTAACAACGCAAGAGGTAGCGCAGGCGTTGGGAATTCAACGTCCCAATGCCAGCAAAGACCTCAATAGTTTGGTGCGGGCTGGCCGCATCCAAAAAAGTGATAGCCGGCCAGTGCGCTATTACGTCAGCGCTGATATCCAAGTAGCCCCAAAGCATACGGATTTCGGTAGCGAGGGGCTGGCTGCAAAAACTGTCAGCGGGAACGGTAACACTCGTGGAGATAGTCAAAGCAATGGCACGCCCTCAGCTAATCAGGGGGATAAGTATGTCGCTAGCTATATGGAATCACCAGACAGTCCCTTTCTCACGAAGCCGACAGCTGGCAGGCGCTATGGGGCGTTACCTGAGGAGCAGGATATTTTTGCACGTCTTATCGGGGTGAATGGCAGTATGCGTAATGCCGTCGAACAGGCCAAAGCCGCAATTTTGTATCCGCCAAAGGGTTTAAATTGTTTGATTACTGGTCCGACGGGTTCAGGGAAGACCTACTTTGCCCACGCCATGTTTCGCTTTGCAGTCAACAGTGGGGTCATCAGCGGGGATAAAGAGTTAATCGTCTTCAACTGTGCCGACTATGCCAATAATCCAGAGCTGTTAATGAGTCATTTGTTTGGTTATGCCAAGGGGGCTTTTACCGGTGCTGAGCAAGACAAATTAGGGATTATCGATCAAGCTGATGGTGGGATCCTCTTTCTGGATGAAATCCACCGCCTACCGCCAGAAGGACAAGAGATGGTCTTTTACTTCATGGATCATGGTACGTATAGCCGGTTAGGTGAAAGTGCCAAAAAGCACCAAGCCGACGTGCGAATTATCGGCGCGACAACGGAAGATCCAGGTTCCAGTTTGTTGGCGACTTTTGTCCGACGAATTCCCATCAATATTACCTTGCCGGCGTTTAATCAACGACCAGCCAGTGAACAATTGGAGCTGGTGAAGATGATGGTCGCGCAAGAAGCTGGCCGGATTCAGCGGCGAATTTCTGTGACGGAAGATGTGATTCGTGCCTTGATTGGCAGTGTCAGCTATGGCAATATCGGCCAGTTGAAATCCAATATTCAGTTGGTTTGTGCCCGTGGTTTTTTGAATCATATGCATCAAGCGGAAATCGCCATCACGATGGAGGACGTGCCTGAAGGAATTCGTTCAGGAATCGTTGCCCTTACCAAAGAACGGGAAAAAAATGCCGAGCTCTCGAAGATTTTGGAACCACGAATTTTAGTGGATCCCCATGAAAACTTATTGGATATTAAAACAGATGCTTATGAATTGCCTTATAACCTTTATGACATCATCGGGGATAAGGCAGCTTTGTTAGCCGCTGATGGCTTGGATCAAGAAGCGATTAACCAGTTTATTACCACTGATATCAATATCCATTTAAAATCTTTCTATAAAGATCATGGCTTCACCTTTAATGCCGAAAATAAATTGGCTGAGTTTGTTGAAGAAAAAATTATCGATACCACCAATCATATTTATGAAATGCTAAAAGATCGGCTAGGCTATGATTTGCAACAAAACTTCTTATACGCCATGAGCCTCCACATCAGTTCATTTTTGAAAAAATTAGCCAGTGGAGAAGAACGTCAAACCAATGATAATATCCGGCAAATGGTAGCGGCTTATCCCGAAGAGTTTCGGATTGCCCAGAGTATTCGCGAGTATTTGTCACAAGTTTTTCAAGTGCGCATTCCCGTGAGTGAAGATTATTATTTGGCAGTCTTGTTGATCTCTTTGGTGGCGAATCAAAAAGAGGGGAAAATCGGCGTAGTCGTAGCGGCTCACGGAGAAACTACGGCTAGCAGTATGGTGAAAGTGGTTACCCAACTTTTGGGAGTGGATCAAGTTCAAGGGGTAGACATGCCCTTAGATATGTCTCCTCAAATTGCTTTGGAGAAAATCAAACAAGCAGTGACGCAAGTTTCTGAGGGAAGTGGCGTCTTGTTATTAGTGGATATGGGCTCATTGGCGACCTTTGGCAAAACCATCACTCATGATACAGGGATTGAGGTGCGGACCGTTGATATGGTAACCACCGCCCTCGTGTTAGAAGCTGTTCGTAAAGCTAGTGTCTTGGGAAGTGACCTGGATTCGATCTATGATAGTTTGAAATCTTTCAATGGCTATGGCTCTGGCGAATTGACAGCTGCTGCTACCCCCCATAAACCACCGGCTTTGCTGGCGATTTGTGCATCAGGGGAGGGGACTGCAATTCGCATCAAAGAAATGATTCAACGGGCCTTGACCGACCAACAGCAGCAGGAATTGATGGTACTGACGCAATCAGTGGTGGATTTGAAACAACGCTTGCCTCAATTAAAGGAAAATTACCAAATCATCGCCTCCACCGGTATCGTGGATCCCAAGCTGGCGGCGCCGTTTATTCCCCTTGATCAGTTTATCGATGCCGATGTCGGGGACTTAATCAGTCGCTTATTGGCGGAAAATGGTAAGGCCCCAGAAGCGGTGAGCCCTGCTGTGACAAATGAGCAAATTCAGATTACCGCTATGAACTTTATTGAAGAAAACTTTACCTTTCTCAATGTCAAAAAACTGTTTCCGTTGATTTGGGGCTTTGTGGAAGAACTAGTCGCCGCCTGTGGTTTTGCGGGAGAAAATAGTCAGCCGCTAAAAATCAACCTAGCGATGCATACAGCAGGGATGATTGAACGGATGTTGGTAAAGGAACCCTTGAGTATCACCCTAGATCAAGAAGCGCAATTATTAGCGGAACCTTTTTATCAACGGTTGCACTTACACATGCAATCCTTTGAACGGCAATTACGTTTAAAAGTCCCTTTACAAGAAGAGTATTATGTGATGGAAATTCTTAAGCTCAAAGGTGTTGAGGCGGAGTCGCCGGCTTTAGATGCTATTGACCAGTTTGAATGACGAGATGAAGTGCCCGAATGAATGACATGATCATCAGCTAAAGGACTCTTAAAAGCAAGAAAAACACACTAAACGATACACTATGACACAGTGTATCGTTTAGTGTGTTTTTTCTTAACCTGGATTAAGGTTGATTTAACAACAGTGTATCTTTTAAAAGTTGGCACGTATTTTGCTTATTAATTAAGTGAGACAGTAGCTAGGTCTTGTAGTTGGTATTGCTGAGACCAATACCTGGGTGCATTGGATAGGGGGGATCGCCATTAGTGTGGATATACGTTTGGCTCGGATTGACGATCGTTTAATCCATGGACAAGTGGCTACCGCTTGGTCCAAACAAACCGGTGTCAACCGGATCATCGTCGTCAGTGACGAGGTTGCCAATGACCCACTTCGGAATTTTCTTCTCAGAGAAGCTGCGCCACCTGGGATCAAAGTCAATGTCATCGATACGCAAAAAATGATTCGCCTGTTTTTTTCTGGCTTACTGGCAGGGGAACGTTTGATGCTGTTGTTTACCAAACCACAAGACGTCTTGCGGTTGGTGGAAGCAGGGGTGACACTGACTGTCGTCAATATTGGTGGAATGCGCTATCTTACGGGAAAAAAGATGATCACCAATTTTATTTCGGTGGACGAAGAAGACATTCGCTGTTTCAGACTTCTTGCCCAGCATCAGGTCGCTTTGGAAGTACGGAAAGTACCCGGTGATCGCAAACTCGATTTGCTGGAGTTGTTGGCCAAGGAGGAAGCCAAATCGTCGTTACAATAGTCATCTGTTTTAAGCCCTTATTCTTTTCGACGACTGTTGTTAATGAAATTGTGTCACCTTTTAAATAGATTACATCTGTTTAAAAGCCCCGAGATGTCGTGGCAAGTCAGCCCTGCATCTCAGTCAAAAAATGAAATAGGAGGTAGACAAATGGTAGGAATTATCCTAGCGAGTCACGGCGAGTTTGCTGAAGGTATTTTGCAATCAGGATCGATGATTTTTGGTGAGCAAGAAAACGTCAAGGCAGTTACCTTGATGCCTTCAGAAGGTCCCGATGACATCAAAGCTAAAATGGAAGCGGCAATTGCCACTTTCGATGACCAGCAGGAAGTTTTGTTCTTGGTGGATCTATGGGGTGGGACACCTTTCAACCAAGCAAACAGCTTGTTTGAAGCCCACAAAGAGACTTGGGCAATCGTTGCCGGCATGAATTTGCCAATGGTGATTGAAGCCTATGCCTCTCGTTTCTCCATGAACAAAGCCCAAGAAATTGCCGCTCATATTTTGGAAACGGCAAAAGAAGGGGTACGTATCAAACCAGAAGAGCTGGAACCCGCTGAAACAGCACCACAAGCAGCTGCGGCACCAGTAGTCCAAGGCGCTATTCCGCCAGGGACCGTTTTAGGGGATGGCCATATCAAATATGTGTTGACCCGGATTGACTCTCGTTTGCTTCACGGCCAAGTAGCGACAGCATGGACCAAATCAGTACTCCCTTCACGGATTATCGTCGTCTCCGATGCGGTAGCCAAAGACGATCTGCGTAAGAAACTGATCGAACAGGCTGCTCCTCCAGGGGTCAAAGCCAATGTCGTGCCAGTGGACAAAATGATTGAAGTTGCCAAAGACCCACGCTTTGGGGATACGAAAGCCTTGTTGCTTTTTGAAAACCCACAAGATGTGGTGCGGGCAATGGATGGTGGCGTCGACATTAAAGAAGTCAACGTCGGTTCGATGGCTCACTCTGTCGGCAAAGTGGTTGTAAGTAAAGTATTGTCTATGGGAGATGAGGATGTCAAAGCCTTTGAAACCATGAAAGAACGCGGTGTGACTTTCGATGTTCGGAAAGTGCCAAACGATTCCAAAGACAATATGGATGAAATCCTGAAAAAAGCTAAAGCTGAGTTAGCAGCAAATAAATAGTCAAATAGGAGGGAAAGATATCATGAGCGATTTAAACATTATTCAAATGATATTGGTGGTTCTAGTAGCCTTTCTAGCTGGTATGGAAGGGATTTTGGATGAATTCCAATTCCACCAACCACTAGTAGCTTGTACATTAATCGGATTGGTAACTGGTAATTTAACTGCCGGTATCATGCTAGGTGGCTCTTTGCAAATGATCGCCTTAGGTTGGGCGAACATCGGGGCAGCCGTGGCACCAGATGCTGCCTTAGCATCCGTTGCTTCTGCAATTATTTTAGTTTTAGGTGGGCAAGGAGAAGCGGGGATTCCTTCCGCGATTGCCGTAGCCGTACCGTTGGCTGTTGCCGGTTTGGCTTTGACCATGGTGGTTCGGACGTTAGCCGTGCCAATCGTTCACATTATGGATAGTGCCGCTGAAGAAGGGGATTACCATAAAATTGAATTGTGGCATATTATTGCCATCTTGATGCAAGGGATTCGGATCGCCTTGCCAGCTGCGTTGCTTTTGTTTATCCCTGCTGAAACTGTCCAAAGCTTCCTGCAAGCCATGCCTGCATGGTTGACTGATGGGATGGCTATCGGTGGTGGGATGGTAGTAGCCGTGGGTTATGCCATGGTTATCAACATGATGGCTACCAAAGAAGTTTGGCCTTTCTTTGCGATTGGTTTCGCTTTGGCGGCTATTTCCCAATTGACTTTGATTGCCTTAGGTGTGATCGCTGTTTCCTTAGCCTTCATTTACTTGAACCTGTCTAAATCTGGTGGTTCTGGTTCTGGTGGCTCTAGCAGCAATACTGGTGACCCATTAGGCGACATTTTGAACGACTATTAATCTTGAAGGAGGAGAAAGACAATGGCAGAAAAGATTACTTTATCGAAAAAAGATCGTATGTCCGTAGCGTGGCGCTCTACCTTCATTCAAGGTTCCTGGAACTATGAACGGATGCAAAATGGTGGTTGGTGTTATGCCATCATTCCTGCGATCAAAAAATTGTATAAAACCAAAGAAGACCGTGCCGCAGCTTTGAAACGTCACTTGGAATTCTTTAATACCCACCCATATATCGCTTCACCAATCATGGGGGTTACCTTGGCGCTGGAAGAAGAACGGGCCAATGGTGCACCAGTTGATGATGTAGCTATCCAAGGGGTAAAAGTCGGTATGATGGGTCCTTTGGCCGGTGTTGGTGATCCGGTATTCTGGTTTACGGTCCGTCCGATGTTAGGGGCTTTAGGAGCTTCCTTAGCACTCACAGGTAGTATCTTGGGACCAATCATTTTCTTCGTCGCTTGGAACATTATTCGTTGGGCATTCATGTGGTACACACAAGAATTTGGCTACAAAGCAGGTTCTAAAATCACTGATGATTTGTCTGGTGGTTTGTTGCAAGACGTTACAAAAGGTGCCTCTATTTTGGGGATGTTTGTCCTGGGAGCACTCGTGGAACGCTGGGTAAATGTGAAATTCGTTCCTGTCGTTTCAGAAGTTAAACTGTCTGATGGTGCTTATATCGACTGGAAATCTTTACCAGCCGGGACAGAAGGTATTCGCAAAGCCATTTCTGACTTTGCTAGTGGCTTGTCCTTGACGGATGTGCAAACGAAAACCTTACAAGACAACTTGGATTCCTTGATTCCAGGTTTGGCAGCAGTCTTGTTGACCTTCTTGTGCATGTGGTTGTTGAAGAAAAAAGTGTCACCAATCATCATCATCTTAGGGTTATTCGTGGTTGGGGTTGTCTTCCACGTAATCGGCTTGATGTAAACGTAAAAGCAAGGGGACCGAAGTTTCGGTCTCCTTTTACATAGGTGTGCTTGGCCTGTCGATTGGTGAAAGCCGCTGAATAGGGTATACTTAAAAAGAACTATCGATTTTTGAGCAAGTTTGAGAGGTGGGATAGCGATGGTACAATCGTTAAATACGAAAGTCGATCTAACAATTGCAGCAACCTCATTTATGGGGCTGAATGAATATGGCAAACTGATGGTGGGAGACAACGCCTTTGAGTTTTATAATGACCGGGACCAACGAAAATATATTCAAATCCCTTGGGAAGAAGTCGATTATGTCGTGGCTTCAGTGATGTTTAAAGGCAAATGGATTCCCCGCTATGCCATCCAAACGAAGAAAAATGGAACCTTTAGTTTTTCTTCTAAAGAGCCTAAAAAAGTTTTGCGGGCTATCAGAGAATACGTACCAGAAGAACGGATAGTGCGTTCCTTGAGTTTCTTTGATGTCTTGAAACGAGCATTTACTCGGAAGAAAGCTACGAAGTGAACAACTTTTGTAAATGACCAGAAAACGCTGAGGATTCTTGGCGTTTTTCTTTTGGACATGGGGCCGTAATCGTTTCTATTTTTCTGAAAGGGCAAGCTGTGCTATGCTAGAAATTAAATAAGCGATGGGCAAGTTTGTCCATCAGAGTTAAAGGAGGAAAACGCATGCTTTGGACTTTGATTGTGGGGGCTTTGATTGGCGCCATTGCCGGCATGATTACCGGGGAACGGCGGGGGTGTTTGTTTAATATCGTGGCGGGATTGATTGGCTCTTATATCGGAGAACGTTTGTTTTCTGATTGGGGACCTCAGTTGGCAGGAATGTCAATCGTGCCAGCGGTGATTGGCGCGGTGATTTTTGTTGCGGTGGTGAGTTTGTTTTTTGGCCGGAGTAATTCCTAGTAAAAGCGCCTTTTATTCAAGGATAGATTTGTTATAATAGAACAGAAATCAGTAGAAAGAAGGAATCAGGTCATGATGTTACGCGTGGAAAAATTACGAGAATTAATGAAAAAAGAACAAGTGGATGGCTTTTTGGTTACCAGTCCCTACAATTTGCGGTACTTGACAAACTTCACCGGCACGACTGGCTTGGCGGTCATCACTATGAGTAAAGCATTTTTTGTCACTGACTTCCGCTATACCGAACAAGCGGCAGCCCAAGCGCAAGGCTTTGAAATCGTCAAAAACGTTGGACCGATTTTTGATGAAGTCGCCAAAATCTGTAACCAAGAAGAAGTTAATGCGTTAGCTTTTGAAGAAACCCAAGTCAGTTTTGCCGACTATTCTATCTTGGAAGATTTGCTGGAAGAGACGCCACTTATTCCGATTTCTGGTATGATTGAAAGCTTGCGGGAAGTCAAAGATGATCAAGAAGTGGCGATCATTGAAAAAGCCTGTGCTATCGCGGATCAAGGTTTTGACCATGTCTTGAAATTCATCAAACCGGGGATGACAGAAATCGAAGTTGCCAATCAGCTGGATTTCTTCATGCGGTCTTTAGGTGCGACGAGTGTCTCCTTTGATACCATCGTCGCTTCTGGCCTTCGTTCGGCGATGCCCCACGGCGTAGCTTCTGAAAAAGTCATCGAACAAGGGGATCTGATTACTCTAGACTTTGGTTGCTACTACCAAGGCTATGTTTCTGATATGACTCGGACTTTTGCTCTTGGCGATCCTGGAGCAAAATTAAAAGAAATCTATCAAATCGTTCTAGAAGCCCAATTGAAAGTCTTAGATGCAGCTAAACCGGGAATGACAGGGATTCAGTTGGACGCGGTGGCGCGCGACCATATCAGCCAAGCGGGCTATGGTGAAGCCTTTGGTCATTCCACTGGCCACGGGATTGGCTTAGAAATTCATGAAGGACCAAACGTTTCTTTCCGAGCAGACAAAGCCTTTGTTGTCGGGAATGTCATCACTGACGAACCGGGGATTTACCTGCCTGGTATCGGTGGGGTGCGGATTGAAGATGATTTGTTAATCACCGCTGAAGGCAATAAAGTCTTGACCCACTCACCAAAAGAATTGATCATCTTATAAGCAAACATCTGGGGAGCCCCTCACATAGGAGGGGCTCTCTGGCTTTTGCCAGAGGCGTAGGCAATGGTTTTGTATAGCCTAACTGCCCAAAGAATGATAAACTAAGAAAGAAGAATAACTAGTTTGCTTAGTTATCGTGATGACTAAAGTTAAAGGAGGATGGCCATGATCTCAGTAAATGATTTCAAAACAGGCTTGACCATCGAAGTTGATGGAGATATCTGGCGGGTCGTTGATTTCCAACACGTCAAACCCGGGAAAGGGGCCGCTTTTGTCCGTTCCAAATTGAAAAACTTGCGAACTGGCGGCGTCCAAGAAAAAACCTTCCGGGCAGGTGAAAAAGTCGGGAAAGCACAAATTGACAACCGCAAGATGCAGTATTTGTACGAAAGTGCTGGCAGCCATGTCTTTATGGATTTGTCTAACTACGAACAAATCGAAATCCCTGAAGAACAAATCAAAGAAGAACTGAAATACATGTTGGAAAACATGGAAGTCAATATCATCATGTACGGCTCTGAAATCCTAGGGGTGGACTTACCAAATACGGTGACGTTGACTGTTGAAGCAACCGATCCTAACATCAAAGGGGATACGTCTTCTGGTGGTTCCAAACCAGCGACGATGGAAACGGGCTTGACTGTCAATGTACCGTTTTTCGTCAACCAAGGAGACAAACTGATTATCAACACCGCGGACGGGACTTACGTTTCCCGCGCATAGAAATGGAGGCAGTTGTTGTGGCAGATGAAAAAAATCTGGTTTTAAACAGCAATCAAGAATTAGGAGAAATCGTCATTGCACCGGAAGTTATTGAAGTAATCATCGGGATAGCAGCTTCCAAAGTGGATGGCGTTTATGAGATGCAAGGGACTTTTGCTAACAATGTCACAGAATTGCTTGGCCGTTCTGCTCATGGCAAAGGCGTCTATCTCACCATCGATGAAGAAGGCATCAAAGTTGATTTGTATTGCTATATCAAATATGGCATGTCTGTGCCCAAAATTGCTATGGCTATCCAAGATCGGGTAAAACAACAAGTTCTGTTTATGACTGATGTGGAATTGGCAGAAGTCAATATTCATGTGGTAGCAGTCGTTCCAGAAAAAGTAACCCCACCTGATTTGGAAGAATTATTCGGAAGCGAAGAGGAAGAAAATGAGTAGTCAAGAAATTTCCCGTCACATCATTCGGCAGATGGCTCTGCAAGCTTTGTTCCCATTGGATTTCAATGCGGACTTATCCAAACAAGATGCCATCTATCATGCCATCGAACTAGAGCACCAAGACATGTTAGATGAAGAACAAGAAAACTTTGTCCCTGCTTACTTGGATCGCCTAGTAGCAGGAGTTTGTGCCCATAAAGCTGAATTGGATGACACGATTCAAAAACATTTGAAAAAAGGGTGGACCTTAGCTCGGTTGCCTAAAATGGATCTTACCATTTTACGAATCGCCATCTATGAAATGGTTTATGAAGCGGACGTGCCTAATAAAGTCGCTTTAAATGAAGCCATTGAGTTGGCGAAAACCTTTAGCGATGACCAATCACGTAAGTTCGTCAACGGCTTGTTGTCGACGATTAATGGCGAGCTTGAAGAGAAAGCCAAAGCCTAATAGGAAAGAAAGCTAGCAGTCAATGGAGGATTCCTCCTTTTGATTGCTAGCTTTTTTGGAACGCGTTTTAATTATCGGATGCCAAATGTTTTTGTCATTTAAAAAGTAAGCGGGAAATAATCCAACGCATCGACAAATAGCCCTAGTCTCACTAAAATTTAGTGAGATTAGAGCTATTTTG
>NZ_JBMRGR010000006.1:0-153246 GCF_049384045.1 Enterococcus diestrammenae | reverse complement strand
GCTATACGTTTTCCGTTACTGGGACACGTTAGGGACTTTAACCCTTAAGAGTTTGCCCATGCTGGGCAAACAAAAAAGGCTGAACGAACTCGTTCAGCTCTCGAGAATTAAGGCCAAACCGACACATGATGTTCTTTATCATGAGTCGGTTTTGACTTAATTTTAGAAGATGCTAGTTGGACTTAGCGACTCTTGCTTAGTCCAACTGTATGCGGTAGCTGAGCTAGTTCGTGAAGCCAAATGTCGTTGGACTTGGTATTATAGAATTTTTACTTGTGAAAATTTTATAATACCTCAGTCTAAAAAAAACTGACAGCTTTTTCTGCCAGTTTGATGATTTATTCATTTGCTGCCAAATGATCGATCCCCTTCACTCCGTCATAGCGCACCTCGACTAAATACAACCCTTCTGGATGCGCGGTAGGCCCTGCTAAATTACGGTTTTTAGCTGCCAGAATCAAGGGGATACTATCTGCCGCCATACGTCCATTGCCGATTTTCAACAACGTTCCTACTAAAATGCGAATCATCTTATACAAAAAGCCGTCCCCGCGAAAAGTGAAGGTCAACTGATCTCCCGCCTCATTTACCGCCAAAGAAGCCTCGTGGATGGTCCGCACCTTCTCCTCCACTGAACTGCCACTCGCACAAAAAGAGGTAAAATCATGGGTCCCCAGCAAATCCGGCAAAGCCCGTCGTATCAAATCCAAATCTAAAGGATAAGGATAATAACTTGCGTAATGCCGGCGAAACGGACTGCGAGGTTTCCCGATATCCACCTTAAACTGATAGGTTTTTTCCGTCACTAAATACCGTGCATGGAAATTTTCATCCACCAGCTCCACCTCTCGTACGGCGATATCTTCCGGTGATTGGGTGTCCAAGGCAAAGCGCATCCGTTCCAGCGGTCGCTCATAAGGAAAATCAAAATGAATCACTTGCCCTAACGCATGCACCCTTGCATCGGTTCGGCCCGAGCCATGAACCATCACCGGGTTCCCGTCAGCCATCTTGGTCAATAGTTTCTCCAGTTCCTCTTGCACAGTCCGTCCATTTGGTTGCCGTTGAAAACCGTTAAAGTTTGAACCATCATACATAATAATCGCTTTATAACGTACCATCTATTGCCCTACTTTCTTTAGACAGACCAAACGAACGCCAACTCTCGAGAATCAAGTGAGCACCAGCCAGGATGTTCTTGCTCCTGTGTTGATTCCCACTCAATGCTACAAGGTGTCCGTTCGTGAAGCCAAAAATACTTATCCCACCTAAGTCATGAAAAAGGCGCAGTCGGTGGCCCAAAGCCTGCCGTCTGCGCCTGAAAATCTTATTTACGTAACAAAATCAAGCCCACGGTAAAGAGAGCAAAAATGACAATCGTCACGGTATCCCGTAAATGCCAATCCAACTTCCGATATTTGGTACGCCCTTCGCCACCATTGTAGCCCCGCGCTTCCATCGCCGTCGCCAAATCTTCGGCACGATTGAAACTGGAGACAAACAACGGAATCAACAAAGGAATAATAGCTTTCATCTTTTGAATCAGGTTTCCTTCGCCAAAGTCCACCCCCCGGGCACGTTGGGCATTCATGATTTTTTCCGTTTCATCCATCAAAGTCGGCACGAAGCGTAAGGCGATGGACAGCATCAAGGAAATTTCATGCACCGGGAAATGCACGACTTTTAACGGTCGCAAGATATATTCAATCGCATCGGACAATTCCAGCGGAGCCGTCGTTAAGGTCAGCAAAGTCGACATGAAAATAATCAAAATAAAGCGGCAGAAAATGAAGATCCCATTGGTCACCCCAAATTCAGTCAGAGTAAAGATCCACCAACTCCAGTAGACTTGTCCACCGGTAGTGAAAAACATCTGTAACGCCACCGTGAAGATAATCAGCCAGATCAATGGCTTCACACCACGAATGAAAAAGCTCAAACTAATTTTTGAGACTAAAACACAGCCTAGAGTGAAGATTCCTGCCAGCAGGTAAGACTGCCAATTATTCGCCAAAAAGATAATCCCAATAAAATAAAAACTAGCAATTAATTTTGCCCGAGGATCTAGTTTATGAATCAAAGAATCGCCGGGGATATAGCGTCCAAAAATCAATTTATTCATCATGGGACAACCCTCCCAACGCCAACAATTGGTCTGCCAAATCTTCCGCAGTCAAAGGCAAATGGTCAAACTGAAACCCTTTAGCCACTAGCTTTTCGGCAAACGCGGTGGCTGTCGGTACACCAATCTGCTTTTCTTCCACCCAGCCCACATCGGCAAAAACTTCTTGAGGGGTGCCACACTTAGCAATATGGCCTTTTTCTAAGACGTAGACATAGTCGGCAAAATCCGCCACATCATCCATCAAGTGAGTCACTAAGACGATGGTTAATCCTTTTTCGTCATGTAGGCGTTGGAACATCTCCATCATTTCTTTCCGACCTTGAGGATCTAGGCCAGCTGTCGGCTCATCTAGGACCAGAACTTCTGGCTCCATCGCCAGAACACCAGCGATAGCGACACGGCGCATTTGACCACCAGATAAGTCAAATGGGGAACGTTCCATATAGGTTTCATCTAAGCCTACCAAGGCAAGGTATTCAGCTGCTAATTTGCGCGCCTCTTCTTCTGATACGCCGAAATTCTTTGGTCCAAAGGCGATATCCTTTGCCACCGTTTCTTCAAATAGCTGGGCTTCCGGAAATTGGAAAACGATCCCGACTTTTTTACGAATCGGTTTCAAGTTTTTATTATCCGTTTCCGGCGTAATCCTACGATCACCGATAGTAACCACGCCACTTGTCGGCTTTAAGAGGGCATTTAGGTGTTGTAGCAAGGTAGACTTGCCGCTACCGGTATGACCCACTAATGCCGTATAAGAGCCAGCTTTAACCTCTAAATCAATATCAAATAGTGCTCGGGTCTCAAAAGGGGTGCCCGGCTGGTAGGTAAAATCTACTTTTTCAAAACGGATGTCCATAACCAGTCCACCATCCCTTCTTCAGTTAAATACGTTGCGGGCACGTCTACCCCGCGGGCTTTCAAGGCCGCCTTCAGTTTTTCAGGAAAAGGCAAATCCAATCCCAACTCGATCAATTTAGGCCCGGCAGAAAAGATCTTCTCTGGGGTCCCTTCATCAATCAGCTGGCCTTCTCGCATCACTAAAACCCGGCTGGCATTGGCAGCTTCATCGATATCATGGGTGATGGAAAGTACCGTCAAATCGTTTTGTTCCTTGATTTTTTGGATAGTGGCGATGACTTCTTCCCGCCCTTCAGGATCCAACATGCTGGTAGCTTCATCCAAAATAATAATTTCTGGACTCAAGGCAACGACGCCGGCAATCGCCACTCGTTGTTTTTGTCCACCAGATAAACGGGCCGGTTCCCGCGTTTTGAAGTCAGTCATTTTGACTTGTTCCAATGCATTTTGGACCCGCGTAAGCATGTCTTCTCGAGGGATTCCTTGATTCTCCATCCCAAAAGCGACATCGTCTTCCACCGTTGACCCCACAAACTGATTGTCAGGATTTTGAAAAACCATGCCCACCATTTTGCGGATTTCCCAGATGTTTTCTTCATTCAGCTCCAGATTGCCTACCTTGACCGTACCAGCTTGGGGCAATAACAAGCCATTGATCGTTTTTGCCAAGGTGGATTTTCCAGAACCATTATGGCCGATGATAGCTACCCATTCTCCCTTCTGGATACTCAGGGAAACATCATTTAAGGCTGGTCGCGCATCTTCGGGATCATATTTAAAGGTAATATTTTTCAATTCAATAATCGGATCCATCGCTAATCTCCTTCGCGTAAGCTCCTACATAAATTTCAGCTTTTAAAGCCCACACTTCAATTTCCACACACTTCTTCAATCTACCAAAAAAAGCCGGTCATTTCAAATATTCATAAAGAAATGCCATTGTTTTGTGACAAATTTTAGAGAGGTTCAGCTGTAAATGGCACCGTGTTAAACAAGGGGAAAAACCCGACCTTTGACTTCAGACGCTTCCCTTTGCTTCACACTTTGGTAATCTCCTGGTACTTCTCTCCTGCACTACTCCACTTAAATAGTGTGGAAATCATACCGTCTGGGCTCGTGCGCCCATTTTCTATTTTCAATCAAATGTTAGTCACAATATAAATCGCTACTTCCTACTCTCACAAACCACTCTGACTACCACCGAAAATGGCAAAATCTGACGCAGTAGCCTGGCATGATAGTAGCTCCAGGGATCCCTGATGGCTACCCGCATACAGTCACTCCTACGCAGAAATCGCTAGGGCGGACTAGCAAATTACTCAAAAGTGGGGCGCCTGCGACACTTACCCTAAGTTTGAAGCAGCAAGGTCAATGACAAACCCTCCTTTATTTGGCATTGACCAGTTCAGCTGCCATCATGCCCAGCCTACGAAGCCAGATTTTGCCATTTTCAAAAGACCTGTCAAGACAGCCCTTTGAGAGTAAAAAAAAAGCACTTTATGATGAGTGCATACATCCCGACCGAAATCGGGATGTAGCGCTGAGCTAGACTCGGAAAGACTGCCTTCCAACATCATAACACTCTAAAAAGTCATCAATAAAGTGATGTTAAGTGTGATTTTAAACCAGTTCCAAAATAACCATTGGTGCAGCATCGCCGCGACGTGGTTCAGTTTTCAAGATACGAGTGTATCCACCTTGGCGTTCTGCATAACGAGGAGCGATGTCGTTGAAAAGCTTTTGCAAAGCAGATTCTACAACGATTTCTTCGTTTTCTTCACGTACGCTAGCGACTTCGTTACGAACGAAAGCAGCAGCTTGACGACGTGCATGCAGATCTCCACGTTTCCCAAGAGTGATCATTTTTTCACAAGTTGAACGTACTTCTTTCGCACGAGCTTCTGTCGTCACGATGCGTTCGTTGATGATTAAATCAGTAGTCAAATCACGCAACATCGCTTTACGTTGGCTAGATGTGCGTCCTAATTTGCGGTAACTCACGTGGGTTTCCTCCTATTCCAAAATACTTTCCTAGTCGTCTTTACGTAAACCTAAGCCTAAGTCATGCAATTTAGCTTTGACTTCTTCTAGAGATTTACGTCCTAAGTTACGAACTTTGATCATTTCCGGTTCAGATTTGTTAGTCAATTCTTGAACCGTGTTGATGCCAGCACGTTTCAGACAGTTGTAGGAACGAACGGACAAGTCTAATTCTTCGATGGTCATTTCGAGCATTTTTTCTTTTTGCGTTTCTTCTTTTTCAATCATGATTTCAGCGTTTTTCGCTTCATCTGTCAGATTCACAAAAATATCCAAATGTTCAGTCATGATCTTCGCAGCCAGACTCATTGCTTCTAATGGCAAAATGGATCCGTCTGTCCAGATTTCCATCGTTAATTTATCGAAATCATCCCGACGTCCAACCCGTGTGTTTTCAACTTGGTAGTTGACACGATGAACGGGGGTATAGATTGAATCAACCGGAAGAACGCCAATCGGCATATCTTCTTTTTTGTTTTCGTCAGCTTGAACATAACCGCGGCCTGGCTTCACAGTCAAACGCGCATGGAATGTCGCACCTTCGGAAACGGTACAGATGTACATATCTTTATTTAAGATTTCTACATCACTGTCAACGATGATATCACCGGCTGTGACCGTTGCTGGTCCGGTAATGTCGATTTCAAGGGTTTTTTCTTCTTGCGTGTACATCTTAAGGGCGAGGCCTTTGATGTTGATGATGATCTGTGCCACATCTTCCCGTACACCTTTGACAGTAGAGAATTCGTGTAAAACACCATCGATCTGGATGCTAGTAATGGCTGCACCCGGCAAAGAAGAAAGTAAAATACGACGCAGGGAATTGCCTAAAGTAGTCCCGTAGCCTCTTTCCAGAGGTTCTACAACGAACTTGCCATAATCTTTCTCTTCATCAATCTTAGCGATTCTTGGTTTTTCGAATTCAATCATTCTTATCTTTTACCCCTTTCAAAACGAAAAGTGTCTTGCTTAATGACGTTACTATGTTGCACTCAAAATGAGCAGCACTCATTAAACACGACGGCGTTTTGGAGGGCGGCATCCATTATGAGGAACTGGTGTTACGTCACGGATTGCAGTAACTTCCAAACCTGCTGCTTGCAGAGAACGGATTGCTGCTTCACGACCTGAGCCAGGACCTTTAACAGTTACTTCTACGGTTCGTAAACCGTGCTCTTGGGCTGCTTTTGTTGCAGTTTCTGCTGCCATTTGTGCTGCAAAAGGAGTTGATTTCTTGCTCCCTTTAAAGCCTAATGAACCAGCTGATGACCATGCTAATGCATTTCCGTGAACATCAGTGATCATTACAATTGTATTGTTGAATGTTGAATGGATATGCGCGATACCTGATTCAATATTCTTTTTCACACGGCGTTTGCGATTCACTTTTTTTGCTGCCATGAAGATTTAACCTCCTTCACTTAGGAATTATTTTTTCTTACCAGCCACTGTTTTAGAAGGGCCTTTACGAGTACGGGCATTGTTCTTCGTGTTTTGTCCACGAGTTGGCAAGCCACGACGGTGACGGATACCACGGTATGAACCGATTTCCATCAAACGTTTGATGTTAAGGTTGACTTCACGACGAAGATCCCCTTCAACTTTCAACTTATCGATTTCAGCACGGATAGCATCTGTTTGTTCGTTCGTCAAATCGCGAACACGAATGTCTTCAGAAACGCCAACGTTAGCCAAAACTTTTTTCGCAGTAGTGTTACCAATCCCGTAAATATAAGTAAGGGAAACCACTACGCGTTTATCACGAGGAATATCTACTCCTGCAATACGAGCCATACTTTGTTACACCTCCGATTATCCTTGACGTTGTTTATGTTTTGGATTTGCTGGGCAAATCACCATAACCCGACCTTTACGGCGGATTACTTTACAATGTTCGCACATTGGTTTTACTGATGGTCTTACTTTCATGATAATACCTCCTGTAGTTTTACGGAGTACAATTATTTAAAGCGGTAAGTAATCCGGCCACGGGAAAGATCGTATGGAGACAACTCCACAGTTACTTTGTCACCAGGCAGAATGCGGATGTAGTGCATCCGGATTTTACCGGAAACAGTAGCCAATACTTGGTGTCCGTTTTCCAACTCCACTTTAAACATTGCATTCGGCAAAGTTTCGACGACTGTACCTTCAATTTCGATCACATCTTCTTTTGCCACGCACAGTACCTCCTTGTACTTGTGATTTTCACACGATAAAATGGCGGAAACACTGTTCCCACCTAAGTTTCTCAAAAAGTTGCTTCTAGCCAAGGCTAGAAGTCGGACTGACATATTTTAGCATAGGATGTCAAACTTTACAAGAGAAAGATTTTGGGTTGCAAGTTGGCAGCGGCAGCACACGTTACTCGATGATTTCTTTAACATCATTAAAGACAGCATCGATATCACGATCACCATCAATAGATTGCAATAAACCTTGTTCTTTATAGTAACTTAAGATTGGTTCACTGCTTTTAATATTGACAGCGAGACGATTTTTGACCGTCTCAGGCTTATCATCTTCTCGTTGGTAAAAGTCATGTCCGCCACAACGATCACAGGTTCCTTCAACCTTCGTCGGGTTGAAGATTTTGTGATAAGTCGCACCACAGTCACGGCAGATGTAGCGTCCAGCTAACCGTTCAACGAGAACCTCTTCAGGGACATGAATTTCGATAACAGCATCCAATTTTTTGCCTAGGTCTTTCAACATTTGATCCAACGCTTTGGCTTGATCCAATGTCCGAGGAAAACCATCCAACAAAAAGCCTTTGTCTGTATCTGGTTCAGCTAAGCGTTCTTTCACGATGCCGTTTGTGACATCATCGGGAACTAACTCACCTTTGTCCATGAAAGATTTTGCTTCCAACCCTAGCTTTGTTTCATTGGCCATTGCAGCCCGAAACATATCACCAGTTGAAATTTGGGGAATTTTATATTCAGCAACGATCCGCTCTGCTTGAGTCCCTTTGCCGGCACCCGGCAGACCCATCAATACAAGGTTCATGCTAACTCCTCCTGTAGCGGTGTAACGGTGTTGAGGAGAAGTCCTCAACCCGCTGCCACATTAATTAATAAAACCAGTATATTTCCGTTTCAACATCAAGCCTTCTAACTGTTTCGCAGTTTCCAGCGCAACACCGATAACGATCAATAAACTTGTTCCCCCCAAGCCAATCGACTGAGGAAGATTCCAAATCATTTGCGCCAAGATTGGTAACAAGGCTACCAAACCAAGGAAGAGGGCCCCAACAGCACTCAAACGCATCAACAATCCAGAAACATAATCTTCTGTACCTTTACCAGGTCGCACACTTGGAATGTAGCTACCTTGTTTTTGCAAGTTTTCCGCCAATTTCTCAGGGTTGACTTGCACGAAAGCATAGAAGAAAGTAAATGCTACGATTAACACAGTGTAGATGATAGCACCAGGCGCTGTGTTGTAGCTAAAGATTTGGGTCATTACTTCATACCAACCCTTCCCTTGATGGTTCGTACCCAAAGCTTGCAAAATAGCATTTGGAGTAGCGATAAAGGAGCTGGCAAAAATAACCGGGATCACGCCGGCAGCATTCACCTTGATAGGCAAGTAACTGCTAGTTGGCGCACCTTGCACCCGTTTTGTATATTGAATCGGGATCTTTCGTTCAGCCTGTTGCACATATGTCACCAGGGTCACGATGACCAAGATTGCAATGATTAGTACTACCATGAAAATAACGGATTTCCAGATTTCAGAGGACTCGATATTGATGAAATAATCTTCAATCAAACCTTTGATATCAGTAGGCATCCGTGAAATAATCCCGGCAAAGATAATCATTGATACGCCGTTACCGACGCCTTTTTCAGTGATTTGTTCTCCCAACCAAGTGACGAACATCGTCCCGGCTGTCAAAATCAAACCAATCACCACAAAGTTTGCGACGGTGGTATCTTTGACAAAGCCTAATTGGGTAAAAGAGTTGAAACCAAATGTGATCCCGATTGATTGGACAAATCCGAGGATCAAGGTTAGGATCCGCGTCGCCTGATTCAGCTTACGACGACCGACTTCCCCTTGTTTCGACCATTCCACAAACTTCGGTACGATATCCATTTGTAACAATTGAATCACGATGGAAGCCGTGATATATGGTGAAACACCCATGGCGAAGATCGAAAAGTTTTGCATTGCGCTACCACTTACGATATTCAACATGTTTAGAAAAGGCAGTTCTGAGATGCTTTGCAGACGGCTGGCGTCTACGCCTGGTACCGTAATATGGGCACCAAGACGAAAGACAAATAAGGCAAAGATCGTAAAGAAAATTTTCGAACGAATTTCTTTGACTTTAAAGGAGTCCCGCAACAGCTTAATCATCAGATCACCTCGATAGATCCGCCAGCAGCAACAATTGCTTCTTCGGCTGCTTTCGAGAATTTAGCTGCTTTAACAGTCAATTTCTTAGTCAATTCACCGTTAGCAAGAACTTTAATTCCAGCTTTTTCAGATTTCACGATTCCAGCTTCTACCAAGGTAACAGCTGTTACTTCAGTTCCATCTTCAAAACGGTTCAAGACGTCCAAGTTGATGACTGCGTATTCTTTACGGTTAATGTTAGTAAAGCCGCGTTTTGGCAAGCGACGGAACAATGGTGTTTGTCCCCCTTCAAAGCCTAAACGTACACCACCGCCTGAACGGGATTTTTGACCTTTTTGACCGCGTCCGGAAGTTTTACCGTTACCGGATGATGTTCCGCGACCGACACGATTACGTACTTGACGAGAACCTTCTGCAGGTTTCATTTCATGAAGTTTCATAGGTTGGCACCTCCTTAATCAAAATAGCGGGTAGCAGGGAAATTAAACTTCTTCCACATCTACCAAGTGAGAAATCGTATTAACCATGCCTTTGATTGCTTCATTGGCAGGTTTTACGACAGTTGCGTTGATTTTGTTCAAGCCCAATGCTTTAGCAGTGTCCCGTTGGTTTTGAGGACGACCGATAACGCTGCGCTTCAAAGTAATTTTCAAATCAGCCATTAGCTTTGTCCTCCTTATCCGATCAATTCTTCAACGGATACGCCACGAAGTTCTGCAACTTCTTCCGCCCGTTTCAATTGTGTCAAACCTTCAACAGTAGCACGTACAACATTGATTGGTGTGTTAGAACCAAGTGATTTAGATGTCACATCGCCAACACCGGCCAATTCCAAGACCGCACGAACTGGACCACCGGCAGCAACTCCAGAACCTTCAACAGCTGGTTTCATCAAGATGCGACCGCCGCCGAATACGCCGATGACTTCGTGAGGAATAGTTGAACCAACCATTGGTACTTCAACCAAGTTTTTCTTCGCAGCTTCAATTGCTTTACGAATAGCTTCAGGTACTTCTTGAGCTTTACCAGTACCAAAGCCTACATGACCGTTTTTGTCGCCTACGACTACTAAGGCCGCAAAACGCAAACGACGTCCACCTTTAACTACTTTAGTTACGCGGTTGATAGCAACAACGCGATCTTCCAATTCCAAATGATTTGGATCAATGTAAGTCATGAATGGTGTTCCTCCTTCTCTTAAAATTCAAGTCCATTTTCGCGTGCAGCTTCAGCCAAAGCTTGCACACGGCCATGGTAAAGGTACCCACCACGGTCAAAGACAACGACTTTAACATCTTTTGCTGCAGCACGTTCTGCAACTAATTTACCGACAGCTTGTGCTTGTTCGGTTTTTGTGCTACCTGAAATTTCTTTATCCAAGGTAGAGGCACTTGCTAGCGTCACACCCGCTACGTCATCAATTACTTGCGCGTAGATGTTTTTGTTAGAACGGAAAACGTTCAAGCGTGGGCACTCAGCAGTACCAGAGATTTTGTTACGGACACGACGATGACGCTTTTGACGTGTTTTATTTTTATCTGGTTTTGTAATCACAATTGTCACCTCTTTATATTTGCTAGCCGAAGCTGCGATGCGTTCCCAGCAGAAAGTGCCACCTTGTTGTTAGCAATTTGCTAATGGTTGCCAGTGCACTTTCAAAGAAACGATTATTTACCAGTTTTACCTTCTTTACGACGGACAAATTCGCCGACATAGCGGATCCCTTTGCCTTTGTAAGGTTCTGGTGGACGTACGCCACGGATATTGGCAGCCAATTCGCCGACAACTTCCTTGTTGATGCCTTTTACGATGATTGAAGTATTGTTTGGTACTTCAATTTCGATTCCAGCCGGTGCGTCGATTTCGACAGGGTGAGAGTAACCAACAGCCAAGACAAGTTTTTTACCTTGCAGTTGGGCACGATAACCGACCCCTTGAAGTTCCAACGCTTTTTGGAAACCTTCGGAAACACCTACCACCATGTTGTTGAAGTTGGCACGAGTAGTTCCGTGGATAGTTTTCATTTCTTTGCTGTCATTAGGACGAGTGAATGTTACTTCGTTTCCTTCGATATTCATTTCGATATCAGAAGAGAACGTACGAGTCAATTCACCTTTAGGACCTTTAACAGTGATGTCATGTCCATCTTGCTTGACTTCAACGCCAGCAGGCAACACAACGATTTTATTACCGATACGACTCACTTGAAGACACCTCCTTGTATAATTATTGGATTACCATACGTATGCGACAACTTCGCCGCCGATGTTTTTCGCCCGTGCTTCTTTATCGGTGATTACACCTTCAGAAGTAGACAAGATTGCGATACCCAAACCGTTCAATACTTTTGGTACTTCGTCAGCTTTGACGTAAGCCCGCAAGCCTGGTTTAGAGATACGCTTCAAGTTGGTGATGACGCGTTCGCCGTTTTTCCCATATTTCAAGAAAACGCGGATCACGCCTTGTTTGTCATCTTCAATATACTCAACATCGCGAACAAATCCTTCTTTTTTCAGGATTTCAGCGATATCACGTTTGATTTTTGATGCAGGTACTTCCAGTGATTCGTGTTTTACCATGTTGGCATTACGAATACGAGTCAGAAAGTCTGCGATTGGATCTGTCATGACCATTGGATGATTTACCTCCTTTATGCGAGTTTTCTGGTTTACCAGCTAGCTTTTTTCACGCCGGGAATTTGTCCTTTATAGGCAAGTTCGCGGAAGCAAATACGGCAAAGCTTGAATTTACGATAAACTGAATGTGGACGTCCGCAACGTTCGCAACGTGTGTATTCTTGAGAAGAGAATTTTGCAGGGCGTTTGTTTTTAGCAATCATTGATTTTTTAGCCACGTAGTTCGCCTCCTTTTTTTATTTTGCAAATGGCATGCCAAGTTGCGTCAACAATTCACGAGATTCTTCGTCTGTTTGTGCAGTTGTCACAATTACGATGTCCATCCCGCGGACTTTGTCTACCAAATCATAATCGACTTCAGGGAAGATCAATTGTTCTTTGATACCCAAAGTGTAGTTGCCGCGACCGTCAAAGGCCTTTTTGCTCACGCCGTGGAAGTCACGGACACGAGGTAAGGAAACTGATACCAATTTATCAAGGAATTCATACATGCGTTCGCCACGTAAAGTAACTTTCGCACCAATTGGCATTCCTTCACGCAGACGGAAACCTGCGATTGATTTTTTTGCTTTAGTGATCAATGGTTTTTGACCAGAAATCAAAGCAAGTTCTTCGACAGCTTTATCCAAGTTTTTAGCGTTGGAAACTGCATCGCCGACACCCATGTTGATGACAATTTTGTCAACTTTTGGTGCTTGCATCACTGAACTGTAATTGAATTTTTCCATTAAAGCTGGAACGACTTCTTTAGAATATTTTTCTTTCAGGCGGTTCATTCGTTTGCTCCTCCTTTCCTAGCTAATTATTTATCCAAAACTTCGCCGGTTTTTTTAGAAACACGGACTTTTTTGCCGTCGACTTCTTTGTAGCCAACACGGGTTGCTTGACCGTTTGAAGGATCGATCACCATCACGTTGGAAACATGAATGGGTGCTTCGACTTCAAGGATCCCGCCTTGAGGAGCAGCTTGTGAAGGTTTTTGGTGTTTCTTCACAACGTTGACACCTTCGACAATCACTTTGTCTTTTTTAGGGAAAGCAGCTAAAACAACGCCTTCTTTGTTTTTGTCTTTACCAGTGATAACTTTAACTTTATCGCCTTTTTTAACAAACATTTCTGTTTCGCACCTCCTTTGGGAATAAGTGGCTGTTACAATACTTCCGGTGCCAGGGAAACGATCTTCATGAAGTTGTTTTCACGCAATTCACGGGCAACTGGGCCAAAGATACGAGTACCACGAGGGCTCTTATCGTCACGGATAATTACCGCAGCATTTTCATCAAATTTAATATATGAACCGTCAGAACGACGAGCTCCTGTTTTAGTACGAACGATAACGGCTTTTACGACGTCACCTTTTTTGACAACCCCACCTGGCGTTGCTTGTTTAACCGAAGCAACAATCACGTCACCGATGTTCGCAGTCTTGCGGCCTGAACCACCAAGGACTTTAATCGTCAAGATTTCGCGAGCGCCTGAGTTGTCAGCAACTTTTAAGCGGCTTTCTTGTTGGATCACGATGTGTATCCTCCTTTCAGATTTTCAGTACAATCTATATAGGAAAATCTCGTGTGATTAGATAATCACTGCTTTTTCAACGATTTCCAATAACCGGAAACGTTTAGTAGCTGATAATGGACGAGTTTCCATAATGCGCACGATATCGCCAACTTTTGCTTCGTTGTTTTCATCGTGGGCTTTGTATTTCTTAGAGTAGTTCATGCGTTTGCCGTAGATTGGGTGGTTCTTTTTGGTTTCAACCACAACAGTGATGGTTTTGTCCATTTTGTCAGATACCACGCGTCCTTGGTAAACTTTGCGTTGATTTCTTTCTTCAGTCATACGCTTAATGGCCTCCTTCCAATATTAGTTTGCTTGTTCACGCAAAACAGTTTTGATGCGTGCAATCGATTTACGTACTTCTTTAATACGTGCAGTGTTTTCTAATTGACCGGTTGCAAGTTGGAATCGCAAGTTGAATAGTTCTTCCTTCAATTGCTTTTCTTGATCAAGCATTTCGGCAGTGGTTAATTCTCTGATTTCTTTAACCTTCATTCGATTCACCACCCATTTCCTCACGTTTTACGATCTTGGTCTTGATTGGCAATTTGTGAGCCGCAAGACGCAAAGCTTCGCGAGCAACTTCTTCAGGCACACCAGCGATTTCAAACATGATCTTGCCACGTTTTACTGGAGAAACCCAACCTTCAGGAGCCCCTTTACCAGAACCCATCCGGACCCCGATAGCTTTTGCAGTATATGATTTGTGAGGGAAAATTTTGATCCATACTTTCCCGCCACGTTTCATGTAACGAGTCATGGCAATACGAGATGCTTCGATTTGACGGTTGGTAATCCAATGAGATTCCAACGCTTGCAAACCGTATTCACCAAAAGCGATTTCTTTACCGCCTTTCGCTTCTCCGCGCATTTTGCCACGGAACTCACGACGGTGTTTCACACGTTTAGGTACTAACATGTTTATTTCCCTCCTTTCCCAGTGTTTTCAGCGTTTTTCTTCGTAGGCAAGATTTCGCCACGGTAGATCCACACTTTCACTCCTAGTTTTCCGTAGGTAGTGTTTGCTTCTTCCCAAGCGTAGTCGATGTCGGCACGCAATGTATGAAGAGGCACAGTCCCTTCTGAATAGCCTTCAGAACGAGCGATATCAGCACCGTTCAAACGGCCAGATACCATAGTTTTGATCCCTTGAGCACCCGCACGCATAGTACGTTGGATGGCTTGTTTTTGAGCACGACGGAAAGCAACCCGGCCTTCTAATTGACGTGCAATCCCTTCGCCTACCAATTTTGCATCAAGATCCGGTTTTTTGATTTCCACGATGTTGATGTGGACCCGTTTGCCGGTCAAGTTGTTTAATTCTTTTCTTAGGTTTTCGACTTCAGAGCCGCCTTTACCGATGACCATACCTGGTTTAGCTGTGTGGATTGAAACGTTCACGCGGTTAGCCGCACGTTCGATCTCAACTGTAGACACAGCAGCGTCAGCAAGTTTAGTCGCGATAAATTTACGGATTCTCAAATCTTCGTGCAGGAAGTCGGCATATTCTTTTTCAGCATACCATTTTGCATCCCAGTCGCGGATGACGCCTACACGCATTCCAATTGGATGTACTTTTTGACCCACTGATTGTCCCTCCTTATTTTTCTGATACGACTACAGTAATGTGACTTGTGCGTTTGTTGATCGGTGAAGCTGATCCTTTCGCACGAGGACGGAAACGTTTCATAGTTGGGCCTTCATTGACGAAAGCTTCACTAACGTACAAGTTTTCAACATCCAAGTCAAAGTTATTTTCTGCATTCGCTACTGCTGACATCAAAACTTTTTCGATGATTCCGGCAGCTTTATTTGGTGTGAATTTTAAGATTGCAATTGCGTCCGCAACGCTTTTCCCGCGGATCAAGTCGATCGTAATGCGAGATTTGCGAGGAGAGACGCGAACTGTTTTGGCAGTTGCTTTTGCTGATGTGATTTGTTCAGCCATTGTAAGATCCTCCTCTCAAATATTAGCGTTTTGTTTTCTTATCGTCGCCGCCGTGGCCACGGTAAGTTCTAGTTGGTGCGAATTCACCTAATTTATGTCCTACCATGTCTTCTTGGATATAAACAGGAACGTGTTTACGTCCATCATAGACAGCGATAGTGAAACCGATGAAACTTGGGAAAATCGTGGAACGACGTGACCAAGTTTTGATTACTTTTTTCTTCTCTGCGCCTTGTTGCGCTTCGACCTTTTTCATCAAATGCTCATCAATGAAAGGTCCCTTCTTCAAACTACGACCCATGGTGAACCTCCTTTACAAAATGTTGACACATGGTCAATGAAATTATTTAGCTTTGCTACGACGAACGATAAGCTTGTCGGATTTCGCTTTTTTGTTACGTGTTTTGTAACCCAATGCAGGTTGGCCCCAAGGTGATACTGGTGCTTTCCGCCCGATTGGTGCTTTACCTTCACCACCACCGTGTGGGTGATCGTTAGGGTTCATTACGCTACCACGAACTGTAGGACGTTTACGCATCCAACGAGAACGACCAGCTTTACCGATGTTGATCAATTCGTGTTGTTCATTACCAACAGAACCGACAGTCGCACGGCAAGTAGCCAAGATCATCCGTACTTCACCAGAGTTCAAACGGATCAATACGTATTTGCCTTCTTTACCCAATACTTGAGCAGAAGTCCCAGCTGAACGGATTAATTGTCCGCCTTTACCTGGTTTCATTTCGATGTTGTGGACAACAGTACCGACTGGAATGTTTGCCAATGGTAATGCGTTCCCCACTTTAATATCGGCTTCTGGACCAGAAACGACAGTCATGCCGACTTCTAAGCCTTTAGGAGCCAAGATGTAAGCTTTCACCCCATCAGTGTAGTGCAATAATGCGATGTTAGCTGAACGGTTTGGATCGTATTCGATGGTTTTAACTACCGCTACAACGTTGTCTTTATTCCGTTTGAAATCGATCAAACGATATTGACGTTTGTGGCCGCCACCTTGATGACGGACAGTGATGCGTCCGTTGTTGTTACGACCGGCGTTGTTTTTCAATGGTGCCAACAATGTTTTCTCTGGCGTTGAAGTAGTGATTTCAGCGAAGTCAGAGCTTGTCATGTTACGACGACCATTTGAGGTAGGTTTGTACTTTTTAATCGCCACGTCTTTTTCCCTCCTATGGTTTTATTGCTCGCTGATTATTCAGCGTCGAACAATTGGATTTCTTTTGAGTCTTCAGTCAACGTCACAATAGCTTTACGACGTTTCTTTGTATATCCTGCATATTTACCCATGCGTTTGAATTTAGGACGCACGTTGACGATGTTTACGTTTTTCACTTTGACACCATCAAAAGCTGCTTCAACAGCTTGTTTTACTAAAGTTTTGTTTGCTTTTGTGTCCACTTCGAAAGTATATTTCTTTTCGTCCATTGCAAGCATGGATTTTTCAGTGATCACTGGGCGTTTGATTACGTCTAGTAAGTTCATTATGCAAGCACCTCCTCGATCTGAGTAAGAGCAGTTTGAGTTGCTAACATTTTAGTTGCAGAAGCCACATCCAAAACGCTGATATTGTCAGAAGTGACAACAGAAACGTTTGGCAAGTTACGAGCAGACAAAGCTGCAAAGTCGTTATCAGGTTCTACGACAACCAATACTTTTGCATCGATTGACAAGTTAGCAAGAACTTGTTTGAATTCTTTTGTTTTTGGAGCGTCGAAGTTCAATGCATCTACGGCTACCAAGTTTTCCGCTGCAACTTTTTCTGACAATACAGATTTCATTGCTAAGCGACGAACTTTTTTAGGCAATTTGTAGCTGTAAGAACGTGGTGTTGGTCCGAAGACGATACCACCTCCGCGCCATTGTGGTGAACGGATTGAACCTTGACGGGCACGACCAGTACCTTTTTGGCGCCATGGTTTACGGCCACCGCCTCGGACTGCGCTGCGGTTTTTCACAGCATGTGTACCTTGACGCAATGAAGCCCGTTGCATGATGATTGCATCGTAGACAACTGATTCATTTGGTTCAATACCGAAAATTTCTTCGTTCAATGTGATTTCGCCGTTTTGGCTACCATCTTGTTTGAATAATGCTAAGTTAGGCATTCCTTAGTTCCTCCTTCCCTTTCTCGATTATTTCGCTTTAACAGCAGATTTGATCGTAATCAATGATTTTTTCGCGCCTGGCACATTCCCTTTGATGAGGATAACGTTGCGTTCTGCATCAACCCGAACGATTTCAAGGTTTTGCATAGTCACGCGGTTGCCACCCATACGGCCAGCCAAGTGTTTGTTCTTGAAGACCCGGTTAGGAGCTACTGGACCCATTGAACCAGGACGACGGTGGTAACGAGAACCGTGTGCCATTGGGCCGCGGCTTTGTCCGTGACGTTTGATAACGCCTTGGAATCCTTTACCTTTTGAAGTCCCTGTAACGTCGACGATATCGCCTGCAGCGAATGTGTCAACTTTGATTTCTGAACCGACTTCTAAGCCCTCAAGCTCAACATTCTTGAATTCGCGAATGAAGCGCTTAGGAGCCGTGTTTGCTTTTGCAACATGACCTTTCGCAGGTTTGTTAGACAAAACTTCACGCATATCTTGGTAGCCAACTTGGATCGCTTCGTAACCGTCGTTTTCTACAGTTTTTACTTGTAATACTACGTTTGGCGTAGCTTCAACAACTGTTACTGGGATCAATTCGCCAGATTCGGTGAAGATTTGAGTCATTCCCACTTTTTTCCCTAAGATTCCTTTGGTCATGATTACACCTCCATCTTCGTTTTAATGATTATAGTTTGATTTCAATGTTTACACCGCTTGGCAAGTCAAGCTTCATCAAAGCATCAACTGTTTTTGGTGTAGGATTCACAATGTCGATTAGACGTTTGTGAGTACGCATTTCGAATTGTTCGCGTGAATCTTTGTATTTGTGAGTCGCGCGGATAACAGTGTACAAGCTGCGTTCAGTTGGCAACGGAATTGGACCTGACACAGAAGCCCCAGTTCTTTTTGCCGTTTCAACGATCTTGTCCGCGGATTGATCTAAAATACGATGTTCATACGCTTTTAATCGGATACGAATTTTTTGTTTTGCCATTGTTTTCCCTCCTTCGCCTATTTTAAAAGTAGACATGGCTCCATGAAAATTTCCGATGCGCCTTTCCGTGGCAAAGCGTCCGGGCGTGTCGCAACCTCTCATTTCATAGCCGGCAGAATAAAAGCTTATCCCACCAGTGCTTTTCACGTTTTCCGTAAACAGCACCTTTCTGATTATAGTACATGAAAGCTTTGATAGCAAGCTTTTTTTCTTGTTTTGGCAAGGTTTTTACTGCCTTTTTGGCGTAAGGGGTTTCATTCACTTTGAACCTATATTTTTTATTAAGACTAAAAAATATGAACCTTAGCTAGGGAGCGCTAAGCCCTGATGGGTAAGGAACGCACCTGGAAAACCGACTCCGCCACCACCCATTTCACCTATTTTATTTTTGATTAGTAAGAAATTACACTTCACCAACTTTGGCTTAGTTACCATTTCTAGACTCTCTTACGTTAAATACGCAAAAAATCCGTCGTTAAACGGATTTTCACTTGCTATTGATACAATCTCCACTGTTTCTCAGACAAATTCTTGATGGAACGTCCGGCGCATCGCAGCTTTTAGCGGGAAGTAAACCAACGCCACAATCAACAATGTCAGGCTGACGTTGATCACCGTTGCTGGTAATTTAGCAAAAGCACCAGCAAATGCCGGGCCAAAGCTCGCTCCGGCAATCAAATTCATAACAGTGTTTTTGATTTGGGTCATGATGAGTTTTGCAATCCCCGTCACTATCCCTATCACGATAACTTGCCAAATATGCGTAGGATTCTTTTTAAATAGGCGAAAAGCCCCATATGCTGCTGCGCCGACGATGAAACTCTCCAAGATAAAATAGGGCGCTTCTGTCGCATAGCCATTCATGATATCAAAAATGAAAAAGCCCAACCCACCAGCCAAGGAACCTTTAAAATAGCCTAGCAATAACACAGACAAAAGAAGTACTGCATTTCCTAGGTGGACAAACGCCCCGGTAGGCAAGGGGATTTTAATAGTGGTTCCTATTACCGTTAAAGCAGCGAACAAGGCTACCAAAACAATACTTTGAATGCTAACTGTCTTTTTCATGTTGCTCCTTCTTTCTTCTATAATAGTGCTCTTAATCCAGTTCGGGAGTCAGCCGGTGTTCGGCGCTATTGTAAGCCCCATGCCACACATGACCGACGTAAGGATTGACCACGACTCCTTGCCGGATACCTTGCGCCACAAATTGTTTTGCCAGACGAACGGCCGCGGCCATCGACAACCCTTTCGCTAATCCAGCCGTAATCGCTGCAGCAAATGTACAGCCCGCACCATGATTCCAATCCGTTTGATACAATTCATTTTCTAACAAAATAAAGTCTTGCCCGTCATATAAAAGATCCACCGCTTTTTCTGTTCCTAGACGATGGCCGCCTTTTACCACTACGTTTTTCGCTCCTTGTTGATGGATAGCCACAGCCGCTTTTTTCATATCATCGATAGAAGTCAAATCACCCAGTTCGGATAAAATCCCGGCTTCCACCAAATTTGGTGTCGTCACTAGTGCTCGCGGGAGTAAATATTCCTTAATAGCAGCCACGCTTTTAGGCTGGAGAATTTGCGCAGTCCCTTTGCAAGCGATGACCGGATCAATGACGACTTTCGTCTCAGGATATTTGCCAATGTACTCACTCGCTAAAGCAATATTGGCCTCGTTGCCCATCATTCCTGTTTTCAATGCTGCGACTGGTCCGCCAGCAAATACCGAAATCAACTGTTTCTCTAATAAATCCACCGGCATCTCCGTCACTTCATGAGACCAGCCAGCTGTCGGATCCATCGTCACTACTGAGGTCAAACTAGAAAAACCAAAGACCCCATACTCTTGGAAAGTTTTCAAATCTGCTTGTAAGCCGGCCCCACCCGTTGAATCAGACCCTGCAATCGTCAATACTTTTTTCATTTGTCACACCTCTTCATTCAAGTTGTTAGACCTTTATTAGTTTTGAGTATAGCGCCCCTCCTCCTTGACGAAAACAACCAATTGGCTTATTTTAGAACCAACCAATTAAATTTTCTGACGATTAAAAAAAGGAGGACTCCCGATGAGACAGCTGGACCGCTCAGCTAAAGCGCCTTTGTTTCAACAAATCATCACTCACGTCATCGATGCGATTCAAGCTGGCGAACTCAATCCCGGCGATAAACTCCCCCCGGAACGACAGCTCGCCGCAAACTATGGTGTCAACCGCTCTACCGTCAACCATGCGTTAGAAGAGTTAGTCAGTCTCGGCTGGATTACGCGACGGCAAGGGAGCGGTACCGAAGTTGCGAAAGGACGTTGGGGGAGTCGCTTAGCCCCCCAATACCAATGGCAGCAACTGCTCCGGCAGGCACCCTTTACTCCAGACCCCTACCTAGTGGAACTAAATCAACGAAAAGAACAGCCGGACGTCCTGGATCTTCACACTGGAGAGCTCCCCACTAGTTTGATTCCCGATTTTAGTTTTCCTGCGATGCGTTGGGAAAAGATTCTTGAAGCAGAAAATAGTCTGACTGCCACCGGCTATCAGCCGCTTAAAGACCAAATTTTGGCGAAATTAGCCAACAACTACGGTCTGGATGGCACCGGTCAAGATTTATTGATCACGTCTGGTTCTTCGCAAGGAATTTCTTTGCTCCTGCAGTCCTTACTAAGTCCCGGAGAAGTCGTTGCTACGGAAGAACCCTCCTTTTTATTCTCTTTGCCGATGTTTCAGTCCCTTGGCATCTTGCTAGCAGGAGTGGCCTGCGATGAAGAAGGAATCTTACCGGAAGCCTTAGAGCAATGCATCATTCAAAAAAAGATTCGCTTTTTATACTTAAATCCAAGTTTCCAAAATCCCACCGGTCGTTTGATGAGTTTGCCTCGACGAAAAGCCATCATCGCCGTCTGTCAAAAACACTACGTCCCCATTATCGAAGACGATGTGTTTGGGGAGTTGGACTTTGGCACACCTCTGCCAAAGTTAAAAACATTAGCCACCGATCAAGTCATCTACCTCGGGTCTTTATCCAAACTTTTCGGGCCTTCTATCAAAATCGGCTGGCTTTTGGCGCCCAGCCCGTTGATTGCCAGCCTCGCCAGTGCCAAACAACGGATGGATGTTGAAACCAATATTTTCTCCCAGCTTTTGGCAGACAGCGCCTTGCGTTCGGCCACCTATGAGCCCAATCATAGCCGACTAATCGCTGAGTTACGCCAACGAGGAGCAGCTTTTACCACCAGTCTCAAGCCGCTAACCGCCGATTGGCAGGTTCGTCCCATCAAAGGCGGTTTATACACCTGGCTGACTTGGCGTCATCACCTGTTGACTAGACGGGACTGGGAACCTTTTTTGAAAGCGGGCTTGCTGGTAGCACCGGCTTTTCTCTTCAGCAATGATACAATGTCCATGAGAATCAACTACACCCGGCTAGAAGCAGAGCAGCTGACAGCGTTTGTCCAGCGTCTCACGAATATTACGGAAAAACTAAAAAAGAAGGAGAACTAGCTACCCATGAAAGAAACCATCAAACAGTTACAAGCACACCGAACTTACCGTCACTTTGACGAGGATTATCAACTTTCCGATGAAAACCTACAACAAATCCTAGATAGCGCTCGCCAGGCTCCCACTTGGATGAATGGCCAATTGTATTCCATCTTAGTCATCAAAGACCAAGGCCTTCGCGAAAAACTGGTGGAATGGAATCCCCGTAACCCCCATATGCTTCATAGTTCGGTATTTTTAGTCTTTTTAGCAGATCTCAAACGCACTCAAAAAGTCGCCGAACAACATCAGGTACCTTATCACGTCGGGGAAAGCATCGATCCTTTGCTAGTGGCTACCGCTGATGCTGCCTTAGCTTTGCAAAATGCTGTGGTGGCAGTGGAAGCGCTAGGTCTCGGTAGCGTCGTTGTGGGCAGTATCCGCAACAATCTCAAAGAAGTCGCCGAACTCTTACACTTGCCAGATTATGTCTTTCCAGTCGCCGGTCTTTCTATTGGCAAACCGAATGTCGAGATGCAAGTCAAACCGCGTCTCCCAGAAGCCGCCGTAGTTCACTACGATACTTATCAAGACTATGACTACCAGTTGATTGAAGACTATGATGAAACCATGCGGAAATTCGGCGAAGCGCGGGAAACCAAAGACTGGACGAAAAAATTCAGCGACGTCTTCTCCCAAGAACCAAGCGGTCAAATTGATGCCTACTTAAAAAGACAAGGGTTATTAAAATAATGCCAGAAAGAAGGTACCCGAATGCCTGGAACTCCTCAGTCCTATCACCTAGCGGACTTGCTTGATTATCACGAAGGTCAGATTGCCAGCCGTTCCTTGAAAAAGCGCTTCGGCACGAAACTACCGATAACGTTGCTAGCTTTGGCCCAAGGAGAAACCATCAGCGCCGAAGAAAGTCCTTTGATTAAGATTATCCAAGTGTTAGAGGGCCAACTGGAAGTTACCAGCGAAACTGATAGCTGGCTGCTCAACGCCGGTGACTGTCTGCCACTGCCGGTAAATTATCGTCACAGCCTGAAAGCCGTCACCAATTGTAAAATACTACAAACCGAGAATGAACCCAACCATTAAGGAGTGAAAAAAATGCCATTTATCGACAAACTGTCCCAAAGCGAAGTGCTGAATCTTCGCGATGAAATCCCTGTAGAAGAAGAACAAGTCACCAGCAAAACTTTGGTCCAACGGCCAGACCTGGGCATAACCTTATTTTCTTTGGACACCGATGAAGAAATCGGGCGCCATGCTTCACCTGGTGATGCCATGGTCAACATTTTGTCCGGCACCGCCAAGATTACCATCGGTGACGAGACCTTTTTGGTGAACGCCGGCGAAAGCATCGTCATGCCTGCCAACATTCCCCATGCCCTCAAAGCTGTGGCCGCCTTCCAAATGCTCTTAATCGTAGTAAAGCCAGAAATCTAACCCACGCCAAAAATGAGCAGTCCCGTTGTACAACTAGCGGCGACTGCTCATTTTTATTCTTTCCAAAAATATTTTGAAAACAACAGCAACACAGGGAAAATCTCCAAACGTCCCGCCAACATGGTAAATGACAAGGTGTATTTGGATAGATCCCTCAAGCCACCGAAGTTTTGCATCGGACCCACGCCGTTAAAGCCCGGTCCAACATTGTTAATAGTAGTTGCCACAGCGGAAAAGGTGGTATGAAAATCCAAATTTTCCAATGAAATCACCAATAGTGCACTACAAAAGACCAACGCATATAAGATAAAATAGCTATGCATATTATTTAATGTTTTCCGCGAGACAGGTGCTCCTTCAAAATCGACGGTAATCACCCCATGAGGATGGAGCATCCGCTTAATTTCTTTAACACCACTTTTGACTACCATCACTAAGCGGGACACCTTCATCCCGCCCCCGGTAGAACCAGCACTAGCCCCGACAAACATCAACAGTAGCAACACCGTCTGGGAAAACATCGGCCACTGATCGTAGTCAGCCGTCACAAAACCTGTGGTGGTGATGATCGACGCCACTTGAAACGCACCATAACGAAAAGCCGTCGTCACCGAATCATACACCGACATCAGATTGACCGTAAGCAAAGCTATCGCCACCGCAATAATTCCCAAATACCAGCGAAGTTCTTCATTTTTCAACGCCAGCAATCCCTTACCGCTAATCACCAAAAACAGCAGGTTAAAATTCACCCCGAACAAGATCATAAAGACCGTCAGTACCCCTTCAAGATAAGGACTGTGATAGCCGATAATACCGGCATTACTCATGGTAAAGCCGCCAGTTCCCGCCGTGGCAAAAGTATTTAACAAACTATCGAAAAAGGGCATGCCACCTAGCAACAGAAAAAGCACTTCTAACAAGGTTAAGGCGCCATAAAGCAAATACAAAATCCGCGCGGCTACTCGGGTTTTCGATACCAACTTCCCAACAATCGGTCCGGGCATTTCCGCTTTCAAAATATGCATTGTCCGTCCCGAAGCTACTGGGATAAAAGCCACAGTAAAGACCAAAATCCCCATACCACCCACCCAGTGAGTGAAACTGCGCCAAAATAGACTGGCATGACTCAAGGCATCAATATCCGATAAAACCGTCGCGCCAGTGGTAGTAAAGCCTGATACCACCTCAAAAAAAGCATCTGCAAAATGAGGCATTTCACCAGAGACCACCAGTGGCACCGCACCAAAAAAGGACAACAGTACCCAACTAACACCGACAATAAACAAGCCTTCCTTAATGAAGATACCTTTATCTTTTGGCGCTTTTAAACTAATCAAACCGCCCATCACCAAAAGCAAGCAAGCCAAGCCACCATAGCTTGCCACCAACGATTCTTGATAGATGACTGCTACTAACGTTGGTAGTAATAACATTAGCCCTTCTGCTTGGAGAATTTTTCCTAACAAATAGACAATCATTTTTTTATTCATCAGCTAACGAGTTCCTTTAAGTATCATTTCTAGTGAATGGATTTTTTCTTCTTTCGCAACAATAATCACGTGATCTCCTGGGCGCAACACTGTCTCCCCATCCGGCACGATGGTTTGCTTGCCTCGAGAAATCGCCGCTATCAGCAAGTTTTCTTTGGTATTCAAGGTTTTTAGTGGCTGATTTTTAAAAGAGCAGCTCTCTGTCACCACAAATTCCAAAGCTTCCACTTGGTCGTGAATCAGGCGATACATCCGCCGCACTCCCGAGCTTTCATCCTGTAAATCCTTAGCCCGTACATAACTCAAAATCTGATTGGCGATGATGCTTTTGGGAGAAACCACACTGTCGATGGCCAGCTGCTCCAAAACTTGGGCGAAATCCATCCGAGTCACTTTGGCAATGGTTTTCTTAACCTTTTGCTGCTTAGCGTACAGACTCATGACAATATTTTCTTCGTCCAAGCCCGTCAAAGCCACAAAGGCATCCATTCGAGCTAAGCCCTCTTCTTCCAACACCACTTCATCACTGCCATCTGAATGAATCACCGTCAGATGAGGAAATTTTTCCGATAATTCCTGCGCCCGCTGCTGTTGGCTCTCGATGATTTTGACAGTCAAGCCCAGTTCCGCTAGCTGCGTCGCTAAATAATAAGCAATCCGACCACCGCCGACAATCATCACCCGCTGAATTTTTTGCTCAAACAAACGGATATCCCGGCAAAAGCGCACAAGATTTTGGTGTTGACCAATGACATAGATACGATCATTTTCCTGCAATTGGGCATTGCCATCAGGAATCAAGATTTCCTCCTGCCGACTAATGGCACAGATCAGCACCTTTGCCTTGGAAAGCTTAGGTAATTGATACAAAAATTTCCCCGTCAAGGAACTCTTAGCAGTAATCCGAAACTCCGCCAACTCAATGCGTCCATTGGCAAAGGTGTCCACCTTCACCGCTGAAGGAAACAATATCATCCGCCGAATTTCAAAGGCCGCCTCAAGTTCTGGATTGACAATCATGGACAGACCCATGGTTTCCTTCATGAACTCTCGTTGCTCCAAATATTCAGGATTACGCACCCGTACGATACAATTTCCTGCTCCTAGCCGTTTAGCCAACAGCCCCGCCAGCAAATTCAATTCATCAGAATCCGTTACCGCAATAAAAATATCTGCCTCTTCCACTTGCGCCTCAGTCAAAATCTGAAAGGTCGCCCCATTGCCAGTAATCCCCAATACATCATAGCGATCCACTAATCGTTCAATCTTATCAGCTTCTCGATCAATCACCAATACATCATGATCTTCTTCAGCTAGTTGGGCACATAACGTAAAGCCGACTTTGCCCGCTCCTAAAATAACAATTCTCAACTTGTTTCCTCCCCATATGCAATCCTGATTACTTTGACTGTACCACATTCGACCCATGACAACTAGAGGTAAAAGGCGGATTAAACGAACGACGAAAAAAGGTTCACTCTGTTTTGTTGATAAATAATTTTAGCTCCCCATTTAACTCGGCAATCCCCTTATCTGGTAGATGTGCCTATATATCGCAAAAAAGGTACTATTTAGCGGGATTGAACCAGCTGTATTATGCCAATTCCTCCGAAGCCAAATAGCACCTCTTTCGTGACATCAAAATTAGGTAGTTCATAGTTGAGGCTCTAAGAAAACAGGGCGGACTTGCTTCCGAAGAATCCCTCGGGGTGTAGTGGAACCGACAAATGCCAACCAAAGAGCTGTTGTCATTTGCCTTGCCGAAGTCAAACTTGTTGTAAGTCCACCAAAAATCAGGCGGATAACAACCAATAATTTGCTAGTTCATCTTAGCGATTTCTGCTTAGATGTAACTGTATGCGCAGATGACTCTTTAGCCCTCGGACATCCCTAACACTACACCCCAAGTACTCCTCCTACAGCAAGTCCACCCAGTTTTGTTGATAAGCAATTGATTATCTTTGCTATTCAAGACTAACAATTTTCTTTCTTGAAATGTAGCAAGCATACCGTGAAAAAGGTGAAATTTAGCGTAGTAGAATTGGTATGACAGTAGCTCTAAAGACTGAGATGAATGTACTTAGAGTCGGTGGCACTTGTGACACTTACTCTAAGTTTGAAGCTCAGAGTCAAATGACAAATCGCCTTTCATTTGGCATTTGCCGGTCTAGCTACCGTCATACCAATTCCTACGGAGCTAAATTTCACCTTTTTCAAGACATCAAAATTAGGTAGTTCATACTCGAGAATAGAAAAAAACAGCAGCCGCATGACACGACTGCTGTCTATAAGTGGTGCTATTGATTCATAGTTGAGACTAGGTCCAATTAAGCTTGGATAGCAGTTACAACGCCTGAACCAACAGTCCGGCCGCCTTCACGGATTGAGAAACGAGTACCGTCTTCAATCGCGATTGGGTGGATCAATTCAACTGTCATAGCGATGTTATCGCCAGGCATTACCATTTCAGTACCTTCTGGCAATTCTACAACACCAGTAACGTCTGTTGTACGGAAGTAGAATTGAGGACGGTAGTTAGTGAAGAAAGGAGTGTGACGTCCACCTTCTTCTTTAGTCAAAACGTAAACTTCTGCAGTAAATTTAGTATGTGGAGTGATTGAACCTGGTTTAGCCAATACTTGTCCACGTTGGATGTCTTCACGAGCTACACCACGCAACAATGCACCGATGTTATCGCCTGCTTCAGCGTAATCCAATAATTTACGGAACATTTCAACACCAGTTACAGTTGTTTTAGCAGTTTCGTCAGCAATACCAACGATTTCTACTTCATCGCCGACGCGGACTTGTCCACGTTCAACACGACCTGTAGCAACTGTACCACGACCTGTGATAGAGAAGACATCTTCCACTGGCATCATGAATGGTTTGTCAGTATCACGAACTGGAGTTGGGATATATTCGTCAACTGCAGCCATCAATTCCATAATTTTTTCTTCGTAGACAGGGTCGCCTTCCAAAGCTTTCAAAGCAGAACCAGCGATAACTGGAGTGTCGTCACCTGGGAAGTCGTATTCAGTCAACAAGTCACGAACTTCCATTTCAACCAATTCAAGCAATTCTTCGTCGTCAACCATGTCCATTTTGTTCAAGAATACGACGATGTAAGGTACACCAACGTTACGAGACAAAAGGATGTGTTCACGAGTTTGAGGCATAGGACCATCAGCAGCAGATACTACCAAGATCGCACCGTCCATTTGGGCAGCACCAGTGATCATGTTTTTAACGTAGTCCGCGTGTCCTGGGCAGTCCACGTGAGCGTAGTGACGAGTGTCAGTTTCGTATTCAACGTGAGCAGTTGAGATAGTGATCCCACGTTCACGTTCTTCAGGTGCACCATCGATTTGGTCGTAAGCAGAAGCTTGAGCCAAACCTTTTTTAGACAATACTGTCGTAATTGCAGCAGTCAAAGTAGTTTTACCATGGTCAACGTGTCCAATAGTACCAATGTTTACGTGTGGTTTCGAACGGTCATATTTTTCTTTAGCCATTTTAGAATGTTCCTCCTAAAGTTTAGTTTAGTTATATTTTTTGATAGGTGAAAAGTCGCCGAAACGACTTTTCGCCCTTATCATCGAGTTTATTTTACACGAATCCGCAAAAAAATCATAGACCTTTTACCGACTCGCTTGGAGCATCCTGAAAAACCACAAGATTAATCAGCTTTTCCGCCGTTTTTCTTAATGATCTCTTCTTGGATTGATTTTGGTACATCTTCATAGTGGTCAAATACCATCATGAAGGTCCCGCGGCCTTGTGTAGATGAACGCAAGGTTGTTGCGTAACCAAACATTTCAGCCAATGGTACAATCGCGTTAACGATTTGTGAGTTACCGTGAGCTTCCATCCCTTCGACGCGTCCGCGACGAGCAGTAACGTGGCCCATGATATCACCCAAGTAATCTTCAGGAACAGTGATAGTAACTTTCATCATTGGTTCCAAAATTACTGGATTTGCTTTCTTAGCAGCAGCTTTCAAAGCCATGGAAGCCGCTACCCGGAAGGCAGTTTCACTGGAATCGACATCGTGGTAAGACCCATCATAGAGTTTTGCTTTGATATCAACCAATGGATAACCAGCTAAGACACCGTTATTCATTGATTCTTCCAGACCTTTTTCAACCGCTGGGATGTATTCACGAGGAACCACACCACCGACGATTGCGTTTTCGAATTCGAAGCCTTTACCTTCTTCGTTTGGAGTGAATTCTACCCAAACGTGACCGTATTGACCTTTACCACCAGACTGACGGACAAATTTCCCTTCAGCTTGAGTAACAGGAGCACGGAAAGTTTCCCGGTAAGATACTTGAGGCGCACCAACGTTTGCTTCAACTTTGAATTCACGACGCATCCGGTCAACTAAGACGTCCAAATGCAATTCACCCATACCAGAGATAACTGTTTCACCAGTTTCCACGTTAGTTTCAACACGGAATGATGGATCTTCTTCTGCAAGTTTTTGCAAAGCAATCCCCATCTTATCTTGGTCGGCTTTAGATTTTGGTTCTACGGCAACTTGGATAACCGGTTCAGGGAACTCGATTGATTCCAAGATAACTGGAGAATCAATTGCACATAAAGTATCACCAGTCGTGGTGTCTTTCAAACCAACTGCAGCTGCGATATCGCCAGAGTAAACTTTGTCGATTTCAGTACGGCTGTTTGCGTGCATTTGTAGGATACGACCGATCCGTTCTTTTTTGTCTTTTGAAGCGTTCAATACGTAAGAACCACTTTCAAGGACACCAGAATAGACACGGAAGAAAGTCAGACGACCAACAAATGGGTCAGTCATAACTTTAAAAGCCAATGATGCAAATGGTGCTTCATCGTCAGCTGGACGAGTCACTTCTTCATCAGTTTTAGAGTCGATCCCTTTGATAGCATCGATATCTAATGGTGAAGGAAGGTAATCCAGGACAGCATCCAACATCAATTGAACACCTTTGTTTTTGAAGGCTGAACCAGCTAATACTGGGAAGAAGTCAACGCTGATAGTTGCTTTCCGGATACCGGCTTTCAACTCATCTTGAGTGATTTCTTCACCTTCCAAATATTTCATCATCAAGTCTTCATCAGTTTCCGCTACTGCTTCCACCAATTTTTCACGCCATTCTTGCGCTAATTCTTGATAATCTTCAGGAATTTCTTCCTCTTTGATTTCAGTACCTAAATCGTTAGTGTAGATTTCGGCTTTCATGGTAACCAAGTCAATGATCCCTGTGAAGTCGTCTTCGGCACCGATTGGCAATTGGATTGGATGAGCGTTTGCGCCCAAACGATCGTGCAACGTTTGTACAGAATACAAGAAGTCCGCACCGATTTTATCCATTTTGTTACAGAATACGATCCGTGGTACACGGTATTCTGTCGCCTGACGCCATACAGTTTCAGTTTGAGGTTCAACCCCTGATTGTGAGTCCAAAACTGTCACGGCACCATCTAATACCCGCAATGAACGTTGTACTTCGATTGTGAAGTCTACGTGTCCTGGGGTGTCGATGATATTTACGCGGTAACCTTTCCATTGTGCAGTTGTTGCTGCAGAAGTGATGGTAATCCCACGTTCTTGTTCTTGTTCCATCCAGTCCATCTGTGAAGCGCCTTCGTGGGTTTCACCGATTTTATGGATTTTACCGGTATAATACAGGATACGTTCGGTAGTGGTAGTTTTACCAGCATCGACGTGGGCCATGATACCGATATTACGAGTTTTTTCAAGGGAAAATTCTCTAGCCATCTTGCTTTGTACTCCTCTCTGTCTGTGGTCTTAGATCCGCTTTTAGCAGACTTGCAAGCCATCGTAAAAACGACGGTTACAAATCTTACCAGCGATAGTGGGCAAACGCACGGTTGGCTTCTGCCATTTTGTGTGTATCTTCGCGTTTTTTCACAGAAGCGCCAGTATTGTTAGCAGCGTCCATGATTTCTTTCGCCAAGCGTTCTTCCATTGTATGTTCGCCACGCAGACGAGCGTAGTTCACGATCCAACGCAGACCTAAAGTCGTACGACGTTCAGGACGAACTTCAACCGGTACTTGGTAGTTGGAACCGCCGACACGACGAGCTTTAACTTCCAAGACAGGCATTACGTTCTTCATAGCTTGTTCGAAAACTTCCAATGGGTCGTTTCCGGTAGCTTCTTTGATAGTTTCAAAAGCATCATAGATAATGCTTGATGCGATCCCGCGTTTTCCATCAACCATGACACGGTTGATTAAGCGAGTCACTAATTTTGAGTTATAAATAGGATCTGGTAAAACATCACGTTTTGCAACAGGACCTTTACGAGGCATCCGTAACTCCTCCTTTACGATTTGTTAGTTTGATTGTGTTCTTATCCTTTAGGACGTTTTGTACCGTATTTAGAACGAGATTGTTTACGATCGTTCACACCGGCAGTATCCAACGCACCACGAACGATATGGTAACGTACCCCTGGTAAGTCTTTTACACGGCCCCCACGCAACAAGACAACACTGTGTTCTTGCAAGTTGTGGCCAATCCCTGGGATATAAGCTGTTACTTCGATCAAGTTAGACAAACGAACACGGGCAAATTTACGCAAAGCTGAGTTTGGTTTTTTAGGTGTCATTGTCCCCACACGAGTCGCAACCCCACGCTTTTGAGGTGAGTTCACGTTCGTTTGAGTCTTTTTGAAACTGTTATATCCTTTGTTCAATGCAGGTGAATTTGATTTTTCAACCTTGGATTTACGAGGTTTCCGTACTAATTGGTTAATTGTAGGCATCCCCTAATCTCCTCCTTCCTTGATTCGCTTTCTAGTTCCACACATCCAGGTGGTTCTTTTTTTGCGATAAAAAATAATGCATTACTGCATCCTTATCAGAATGTGCTATTCTGTCAGTCAGCACGTCTCAAGCGAGAGACCTGTACACAAAGCACCTTTGATAGAATATCATGGGTAAAAGCAAGTGTCAACCCATAACTCAATAAAATTGCTTTTTTGACTTAACGAAGTTGGTTGCCCTTCTTTTGGTAATACCCGCGGTTATCATGAAAACGACGAAGGTCTAATAAAACGCAGCTCTCGTCTTCCTTTGTCAAAGTCCTCAATCCATACGATTCTTTTAGCAGTCTGACGATTTATACCCTGACCTTTTCCATTTTTACATTTATTTATAGAAGAAATTTTGTAAAGGAGCCTTTCTTTTAAAATCCCTATTATAGTCATCTAAACTATAAATAACCAAATACTACCATTTTATACTAAAAGACATTACAATATAACACGATAACAAGGCTCAGAAGATCTCCTTTAGTAGTCTTACTTGAAAAAATCCATGAGGTGACGAAGATGAATTTGAAACAGATGGTGGGAATTGAATCAGCAAAATTTATCCAAGACGGAATGATTGTCGGTTTAGGAACGGGATCGACTGCTTACTATATGGTAGAAGAAGTGGCTCGACGCATCCATGAGGAAGGCTTGAACATCACTTGTGTCACCACCTCCAATGCGACTGAAATTCACGCCCGCAGTCTGGGGATTCCTTTAAGTACCATTGATGAAGTATCCCATGTGGACTTGACCATTGACGGTGCCGATGAGATTAGCAAAGACTTTCAAGGCATCAAAGGAGGCGGTGCCGCGCTACTTTACGAAAAAATTGTCGCCCATTATTCCAAAGAGGTCATCTGGATTGTTGACTCTTCGAAAATGGTAGAGACTTTGGGCGCCTTTCCCTTGCCAGTCGAAGTGATTCGTTTTGGTAGCCAACAAGTTTTCAAAATCTTTCAAGAAAAAGGGTACAATCCCGTGATTCGCAAAAATTCAGATGGCGAATATTTACGCACCGACAGCAATAACTTAATCATCGACCTCCACCTCAAATCTATCCCAAATCCCGAACAATTGGCTGATGAATTGATCCAGATGGTCGGGGTAGTAGAACACGGGTTGTTTTTAAATATGGTCAAACATGTTATTGTTGGCTATGAAAAAGGTCCGATTATCCTTGACAATCCAAAGTTTTGAGAATTTTTTCACATTTAATTTAGAACAACTATTATTCAATTTTCGTCAACTAAATGTTTTAAAATGAAAAAACCGTATCATTTTTAGATGTTTTGTGCTAAATTTTTAGTAACAAAACTAATGAGAAACGCGCAGAATTCTGTGAAACTTCCCTACAAAAATCTCACTTTTGACAGTTACTATTCGGAAGTTGACTTTTTGAATTGGTGATTTTTTCACAATTTCTGTTGCCCTCTGATGAACGGAAAGGAAAGGCAATGAAAAAAATTGGATATGTAAGGACAACAATCACTGACAATGATCACACTAGCCAACATGGACAATTGGCTGATTTTGGCTGTGACGAGATTTTCTTCGATTCGTTTGACACTAGCAATTGCGAAAGCCAACAAGGGGAATTGGACACCGTTGTTGCGCAAATGCACGCCAATGATACCCTCGTGGTGACTGACTTATCCCGCTTAGGCCGCTCCACCCGCCAGCTGACAGATCTCACTAGCTTATTTTTAGCTCGTAACATCCACTTGGTCAGTCTAGCAGAAGACATTGACACTCGTCAGCCGATGGGGGCTGTCTACTTCAAACTCATGGCAGGTTTGGCGGAGATGGAGAGTGTTCTTATCAAAGAACGGACGTTGGTCGGCCTCAATAACGCTCGGAAAAAAGGAAAAATTGGTGGCCGCCCCAAAATTGATCCGAAAGTGGTCAAACGCATTCGCCAACTGTATTTCGAGAAAAAAGAAACGATTCAGTATATCTCTAGCAAATGCGGGGTCTCAGTAGGCACCTGCTACAAATACATCAACTTACCGGAAGATGACGCCCGTAAGCTGATTGCAAAATAAATAAAGACTCGAAGCCCCGGCTTCGAGTCTTTATTTATTGAACAGCATCCCGTCAGTACTGGCTATCTCCCACTTCATTTCAGGATACTGCTAAAATTTCCAAAAACTTTCCCAGTAAACTCCCTCAAAGGTCCTCCTTGCTGCTAGTGGACTTTTTTCCCTCTTTCAATGGAAAAATCTAGCAAAACATTGTACAATAAACAAGAAATTGAAAATTTCAGAAATCTGAAACTACAAAGGAGAGTTTTACATGCCAAAATTAGTTTTCTCTCGTCATGGTTTGAGCGAATGGAATGCTTTGAACCAATTTACTGGTTGGGTTGACGTTGACCTAGCTCCAGAAGGTGTGGAAGAAGCCAAAGCAGGCGGCCGCAAAATCAAAGAAGCTGGCATCGAATTTGATGTTGCTTTCACTTCTGTTTTGAAACGTGCCATCAAAACTTGTAACTACATCTTAGAAGAATCTGACCAATTGTGGGTACCAACTGTAAAATCTTGGCGCTTAAACGAACGTCATTACGGTGCATTGCAAGGTTTGAACAAAAAAGAAACAGCTGAAAAATACGGTGATGAACAAGTGCATATCTGGCGTCGTTCTTACGATACTTTGCCTCCACTTTTGAGTGCTGATGACGAAGGTTCTGCAGCTAAAGATCGTCGTTACGCTGATCTTGACCCTCGGGACGTACCTGGTGGTGAAAACTTGAAAGTCACTTTGGAACGGGCATTACCTTTCTGGCAAGATCAAATCGCACCCGCTTTGTTAGATAACAAAACTGTTTTAGTTGCAGCACACGGCAACTCTTTGCGGGCTTTGGCAAAACACATCGAAGGCATTTCTGACGATGATATCATGGACTTAGAAATCCCTACTGGTCAACCATTAGTTTATGAATTGAACGATGATTTGACTGTAGCGAAAAAATACTACTTGTAAGCATTTCCTGACAAGTTATTGAAACCAGCCAATTACTGGCTGGTTTCTTTTATCACCCTATCGAAGGCGCTTTTAAGGAGAGGAAATATGAAACTACACAAAGAAGACCGTATCCTGTTTTTAGGTGATAGCGTCACTGATTGTGGTCGAGACTGGGACAATCCAGAAGATCTCGGCAAAGGATATGCCTTGATGACTGCCGGTATGCTGGCGGCACGGCAACCATTAGCTAACTTTACTTTTTTAAACCGTGGCATCAGTGGCAATAAAATCCAAGACGTACTGGATCGTTTAGATAAAGACTGCCTCGCTTTGAAACCTGACGTGTTGCTCTTTATGATTGGCATCAACGATACTTGGCACAATGTCGCAAGTCCCGAGTTTGGCACGCCAGCTTCTGCCATGAGTTTTGAAAGTCGTTACCGCGAATTCTTAGAACGAGTCACCACCGCTGGCATTCACCGGATTTTACTGGTTGAACCCTTTGTCTTGCCTTACCCTGTCGATCGGCAGCAATGGCGAAAGGATTTAGATCCCAAGCTAGGAATCATTCGGCAATTAGCTGCAGAATTTGGGTGCGAACTTCTTTGCCTTGACGGCCGCATGAACGAAATGGCGGTCACTACCGGTTGCCAATACTTAACTGGCGAGGATGGCGTTCACCCCACACCAGCTGGACATGGCATAATTGCCCAAGCCTTAATGGAAAAGTTTGACTAAAAAACAGTAAAAGACCGAAGCCTTTAGCGATTGCCCAAGCCCCTCATGGTGGATACCACTAGCAGGCTGGCAATTATTTGCTAAACGACTTCGGTTATTTTTTATCGGGAAATAATGAGACTGTGGTTGGGAAGGACTACTGGCGGTGACGGAAAAGCCAAAAACCGCCAGCAATTCCGGCAATTCCGACGCCTAACAGGGTCAGTAACGGCTGCCGTTGTTCCCCTGTTTTTGGGTATTGCGCCAAAGTCTGGGTGCCACTGTCTTGTTTTTGAGCCGGACTAGCCGTATTTACGACTTTCACTGGCGTAGCTTCGGCTGTTGGGGAAAGATCTGAGCCAGCGGAATCTAAAATTCCTTTAATCCGACTCACTGCCCCTTCCAAGTCGCCAGTCCGATCGATGGCGCCACTGGTCGTCCCGCTGGAATCTTCCTCGGTGTCCGCAGCTTGGTCATCAATCGTCACATCATCCCCATTGTTTGAAGTAGTACCTGCTGTAAGCTGTTCTTTTACTTGCTGGCCTTCTTCTTTCAGGGAAGACAAGTCTGAGGCTAGCTTGTCGCCATCTGCTTGAAGCACCTCGCCTAATTTTTTGACTTCATCGCTTTTTTGAGCCACCTTATCACGGGCTTGATCCAACTGAGTAACCCCTTGATCCCAAGCGTCTTCAATTGCCGCATGATCGGCCTCTAAGCGATCCTGCGCTTCGGTGACATGGTCTTGGAAATCGCTATGGTTTTGGTCCAATTGATCCTGTAATTGTTCAAAATCATTGTGCAAATCTTCAAGCCGTTTTTCTCGACGTTCCCGCGCATCCTTCAAATCTTGAAGGATTTGGTCTTGTCTGGCAACACATTGGTCATGAGCATCCTTTAGCTCATCTAAAAACTCACCAGCCTTACCGATTGACGCCCCACTGATTTCCTCATTTGCACTAGTAGCTGTTTCAGTACCAAGTGCTGCTGAGGAGTCACTCATCTGAGTTGTCTCGTTTGTGCTGGTCGCTTCACTACTGATTGGAAAAGCAGCTATTCCCATAGTAAGCATCGCTATAAAACTTACGCTGATGACACTTTTTTTCATATCTATTCAGTCCTCTCGCCACCATTATAATGACAATGACGAAATTTGTTAATAAACAAAATCCCCATTCTGTCTAAAAACCAGTCTTTCAGCAACTACGAGGAGCACCTTTTTCACAGCCAAACAATTTACTCACCAATCTTCGCCAGACGCGCAGCCACTTCACTGGCAGACCACTGCCGTTCTTTGATATAGCGATTATTTGCTGCTTTTCGACAAGCTGGCGAACAACCACCTAAATACTTTTCTTGATTGGCGGAGGAGGCCAGCATTTGCCGATTACAGGCAGGATTCCCACAATTGACATAACGCTCACAAGGTGTCTGGTCAAACCAATCTTGACCGATGATAGATTTATTCACCTGATTGATTTCCACAGCGATACGCTCATCAAAGACATACATCGCCCCTTCCCAAAACTCCCCTCGGGTTTCGGGATTTTTCCCATAAGTCGCGATGCCTCCTTCAAGTTGTGCAACATCTTGAAACCCTTCCTTCAGCAACCACCCGCTAAATTTTTCACAGCGAATGCCTCCTGTACAATAGGTCACGATTTTTTTGTCAGCAAACAACTCTTTATTTTTCACTATCCACTCCGGTAGTTCACGGAAATGACGAATATCTGGCCGCACAGCTCCTCGAAAATGACCCAAATCATACTCGTAGTCGTTACGAGCATCTAAAATCACAGTATCCTCGTCAAATAACCGTTCGCGAAATGCAGCCGGCGTCAAATATTCACCAGTGGTCACTCGCGGATCAACGTCTTCAGCCAAATTTAAAGCCACCAACTCTTTTCGTGGTCGCACAAAAAGCTTTTTGAAAGCATGGGTCGTGGCGGCATCTATTTTAAAGACGATACCTTGAAACCGGTCATCGGCTTGCATCATGGCCATATACGCCTCCGTGTCTTCTTTACGGCCAGAAACGGTCCCATTGATGCCTTCTGTCGCCACCAAAATACGGCCCAATAAATTTAAAGAGCGACAAACTGTCAAATGCTCTTGGGCAAACGCCTGGGGATCAGCAATCGGCGTGTAATGATAATAAAGCAATACTTGATAATCCATGAGATACTCATCCTTTACTGAAGTCTTTGAACTTTCAGTATAAGTGGCGTTTCACTAACTTTCGAGGTATCTGCTTGTAGATTTGTGTACAAAACTAGGCTGCGTCAATAGCTAACCTAGTTTGGCAAGCCAATGACCAAATTGCTCTCCTATCTCAGTCCTAATGCATTTCCCACAAATCTAACCGCAACACAAGTTCTGGTAATTGTGCTTGAGCGATGAGGATGGTCTTGTCTTCAACAATTATCCGCAGCGATTTTTGCTCTTTCTTGCTCACGCCACCAATAGCGTAGGCCCACTCCAAGTAGTAAACCAACTTTTACTAATAAATAGCGCAATGACCAAGTACCTTCCAAGTTAGCATAGGGACCCAAGAGAAGATAGCCACCAATAAACGCTACCGAAAATCCCAATAATTCCCACCGTTTTGTTTTTAAGCCATCAATTACACCCCAGAGTTCACTGACAAGGGAAAAACTTGGAATGAAAAAAAATTCAGTACTGAGAATCAAAAAGCGCAGATCCATATTTGTATCGGCAAGCAGCTGCCAGAGAAAGGCGAGTAACTCATTCCACATAAGGAGCAGCAGCAGACAAACCAGTAACTGCACTTTGGGTCGTTTCGTCACCCAAGTCGCCACTCCACCACAAACCAATAAATAAACCAACAATTGCATACCGATCATCAGTGACATTTGGCATCCTCCCACCAAGCTGATTTTTTATAGAACTGTATAGAGTTTTCTTATTTCGTTCAAAAAATTTTTTTCAAGATATAAAAAGCCAATTCCCAAAAATAGATTTATTGTCTAACTTTTGGAAATTGGCACAAACCATTAATATTTAATTAGCTAAAGAAATCTCCACGTTATCACTTAAATCAGTTTCAAAGATTCTAACATTCCCATCTACTTGCGCTATGTGACATTGAATTTTTCCGCCAACAAAACCTGTCGTTTCAACAATTAATTTTTCAACTTCAGCTTTCACGCTAACAGTAGCTATTTCATTGCCCTTTTTATCGTAAATTACTTCGGATAACGTTTCTCCTGTCGTCGGTTCAAAGATATGAATTGTCGCATCCTTTTGATATTCGTAAACCGCATGGTGATCATCCGCCCCAGTCACTAAGATACTGTTTGGTTTTACCAATAATGGCAAGTGGAAGTAATCGTAGTCTTCTTGATACCAGCGACCACCGGTATACGCCTTCCCACTAAGGTAATCAATCCATGCTCCTTTAACAGTTGGCAAGTAAAATTCACCGATGCCCGCTTCATTAAAGATTGGGGCGACTAATAAATTATCTCCTAACATATATTGACGATCTAACGTATTGACAGCTGGATCATTAGCAAAATCTAAAATCATCGCCCGCATCATCGGAACACCACTGGTCGCTGTTTTCACAGATTGACTTTGGAGATACGGCATCAAGGACAATTTTAATTTCGTAAAGGCTCGAGATACCTCTACTGCTTCCTCTCCATAAATCCATGGCACCTTATATTCCCAACTACCATGATAACGGCTATGGGAAGACAATAAGCCAAATTGGGTCCAACGCTTGTATAAGTCCGGTGAGGCACCCGCTTCAAAGCCGGAAATATCATGACTCCAATAACCAAAACCGCCTAAGCCAAAGGAAAGTCCTGCTCGTAAAGATTCAGCCATTGATGGGTAATCAGAAGTGGAGTCTCCCCCCCAGTGAACTGGAAATTGTTGTGAGCCAACAAAAGCACTACGAGCGAAGAGAACCGCTTCATCGGCTCCTCGTTCTACCACTAATAAATCATAAACAGTTTTATTGTAAAGATAAGCATAGTAATTGTGCATTTTTTCAGCATCACTGCCATCATAGTAAACCACATCAGTCGGGATGCGTTCTCCAAAGTCGGTCTTAAAGCAATCTACTCCCATCTCCAGTAAGCCTTTTAATTGCTCTTGGTACCAAGCGGCTGCTTCTGGATTGGTAAAGTCAACTACCCCCATACCAGCTTGCCATTTATCCCATTGCCAAACGTCTCCGTTGGCTCTCTTTAAGAAATAGCCTTTTTCCATACAAACATCAAAAAGTGGTGATTTTTGGCCAATGTAAGGATTAATCCAGACACAAATTTTTAGACCTTTTTCTTTTAAGCGCCGCAACATTTTTTCTGGCTCTGGGAAGGTGCGTTCATCCCATTGGAAATTACACCATTCATATTCTTTCATCCATAAACAATCAAAATGGAAGACCTCTAAAGGAATATCTCGTTCAATCATCCCATCCACAAAGGAATTAACGGTTTCTTCATCATAGTTCGTTAAAAATGAAGTGGATAACCATAAACCAAAGGACCAAGCAGGTGGCAAAGCGGGTTTTCCAGTAAAGTCAGTATATTTTCCTAAAACATCTTTTAAACTATCCCCAGCAAAGATAAAATATTCCATTTCTTCCCCGGGTACACTAAATTGGACCCGAGCAACTTTTTCAGAGCCCACTTCAAAGCTAGAACGATCCGTAGAATTCACCAAAACACCATAGTTTTTATTTGAAAGATAAAACGGAATATTCTTATAAGCTTGGACCGTACCCGTCCCACCATCTTCATTCCAGATATCTACTGATTGGCCGTTTTTTACAAAATTGGAGAAGCGTTCCCCCAGGCCATAGATATATTCACCCACATCAATTGTCAGCTGTTCACTTAAATGTGCTTTACCTTCAGGATCAGTCACATAAGCTTTGGAACGAGGAGTGCTAGAAGTCAACATTTTCCCTTTATAATTAAAGGACATTGTTAGACTTTCCCCTTTAGTAATAGTCAATTGCAAATCTCCCGAAGAAAATGTGAAATTATCTGCTGTTTCACCAATTTCGGGCACGACTGCTTGCGGATGTAAAGGAATTGATGGTGTTTTTTTCTGCAGCCCTTTAAAGTTGTACATCTTAACCCCAATGACATCTGTGGCAGGTGTCGTGACTTCGATGGTCATCAAACCTCCATCTAGGGTTGCTCCTTTATTGGCAATATAGCTATAAGGCAAGAATAATTTCAATTGATCATCTTTTGTTTGGGCATCATAAACATGTACCCCATATTTCACTGAATAGCCTTCCCGGACTAACCAGCCTCCATCTAAAAATTTCATTGTAGTTGTTTCCTTTCCAATTTAGAAATTAAATAATAAGCACCAATAAGACCACTTTGATTATAAAAATGGCAGGTATCAATCTCAGTTTGAAAATCTTTCCAATAGGGATTTCTGGCTAACGCATCCTTTACTAGCGGTAGCAGAGCTGGATTTTGACTAATCCCTCCTCCCAGTAATACTAAGGCAGGGTCAAATTGAGCCACCATATTAAAAATAGTTACGGCTACATAATCACTCCAAGTTTTTTTTACTTCCTTTGCGACTTCGGAGGTATCTGCCATAATTTCTTCTCCGGAAATTTTTTTCTCCGCTGACCAGCCCATTGCCTGACGATAGCGAGTCACCAAGGCACTGGTGGAAGCTAATTCATGTAATGTTTTGTAGCCTTCTTGAGTAAAGTCACATACCATCATGCCAAACTCCCCGGCGCGAAAATGACTACCTTCGTAAATTTCTCCATTTTGGACTAAAGCTCCGCCAATCCCGGTACCTAATGTAATTAAACAAAAGTCGGTTATTTTCTGGGCTGACCCAGCATACTGTTCAGCGATAGCCGCACAGTTGGCATCATTTCCCAAAGCAATTGGCAAGTCTGGTTGACCAATAGCCTCTCCCAATAAAGCCACAATATTTTCCCCATGAAGAATATCGATAGCCCCGGCTAAAAGGGCTTGACCTTTTTGACTATCAATAAAACCGGGGAAACTAATCCCAATCCCTGTTAAAGAATATTGTTGGGCTAACCGATGGTAGATAGCGACTAAATCTGCTAGAAAATCTGCTTTACTATTAAGAGCGGTGGGTCTTTTGGACTCTGATTGTAGCTGGCCTTGTTCATCAAAGACCCCATATTTTACAAAGGTTCCCCCCACATCAAAACATAAGTACATGGTATTATCTCCTATCTTTGGAAGAAAAACTGGAGGAGTCAAAAAGGCTCTCCTCCAGTTTATTTTGCAAGCTTCCTGTTATTTCTCGCCCCATAATTCTAAACGACCTTGAACTAATTCAGTCATTTCTTTATTGGCACTTTCAATGTTTAAGTCTTCTAATTTATCTTGCATAGCAGACCATTTTGACTCAAAATCATCTGGACTTGAGATGATAATGTCAGTAATCGCTTGCGTAGTATAATCATCTGCCCGTTGTTGAATAACAGACAAATCACTAGAAGCTGGGATTGAAATTTCATATGCTCGGCCATGAGGTGCTTGACCTAATTCTTCTGGATCTGGGAAGAGATCAGTCCACAAGTCAGCATCATAGTTTTTCAAAACTTCTTTTTCTTCATCAGTGTAATTTTCCCGAGTTAAATCAACAGTGGCGGTCCGCACAATTGGTTGTCCTGTAGAATCTTCGGCACCGTTACCCCATTGAGGGAATGGCCAAACATAGGCCCCCACACCGGTACGAGATGAGTATTTAGAATCAGTTGAAGCTTCTTCTAAGTCAGTAGCAACTCGTTTACCATCTTTGATTTCGTAATTTTCCCCTTCAATTCCCCAGTTACATAAGATTTGCGCTTCTTCAGAGGCCATCCAGTCAAGAAATTCAAAAGCTTTTTCTTTATGTTCAGAAGTAGCTGAAATAGAAATCCCGGTTGTTCCAGTGAAACCATAGTCTTTAGTTGACATGCTCTTCTCTTGATTAGACAAGGTAACAGGCAATGGGGCATAAGTCCGCCAGTTTTTACCGTCGGCTTTCAATGCAGCTACAGCGGAAGAAATATCCCAATCTTGGTCAGCTACTGCTAAGACATTACCGGCAGAGAGTTTAGAAATATAAGTGTCATATTTTTGTGTAAAAGATTCAGGATCAATTAACCCTTCATCATACATTTTATTCAACCATTTGAAGTATTCTTTAATTTTTTCATCTTGGAATTTATAAACTGCTTCACCAGTTTTATCATCAACTACCCACTGGCCATCATCTTGATATCCTGCCGCAAAACCAGCTGGATTCCCAACAGTAATTAACCAACGCCAGTCAGAACCTAATAAGCTCATCCCCACCGTTTTCTTCCCATCGATTTCTGGGTATTTTTCCATGTAATCTTTCAAAGCTTGTTCAAATTCATCTAAAGTATTGATTTCTGGGTAGCCTAATTCTTTTAAGACATCCAATTGCAAAGAGAATGTTCCTGAAGTTGCTAAAGCTTTGGTTTTTACACCAGCAGTTCCTAAATGATAAATTTGCGGATCTTCATTACTATTTTTCAAACGAACCAATTGGTCCCCATAAAGTTTTTTGATATTGTCTCCTTTTTCTTCAATCATGTCATCCAAAGGCTCCAAAGCTTCCGCATCGATCATTTTGCCGATATCCCCTTTGGCAAAGATCATGTCAGGATAATCCCCACTGGCAATCATTAATGGAACAGCTTGTTCGTCACCGCCAACCGGGTGACTGATTTCCAGTTTCACACCAGTCCGTTTGGTAATTTCTTTAGCTACTGGATTGTCAAAAGGATCATCTTCTGTTAGATCCGCACTAAAAAAACTTAAAGTAGTCACTTCATCTGATTTTTCACCACTACTATCGGAGCTTTCATTTCCTGACCCGCAGGCTGTACCTAGCACCATTGTCGCCATCAGCAACCCGGCCATCATTACAGACTTTTTCTTCATTCTTTTCATCCTCCTGTTGTACTATTGATAGAAATACTAGTGGTCTAACCACCAGTTTTGAAACCATTTGTTAATACTAACTCTTCACTGCCCCTAACGTTAATCCCGAAACAAAATATTTTTGTAAGAAAGGATACACGACTAAAATTGGTACTGTTGCAATAATCGTAATCGCCATTTTGATGGATTCTGGCGTAGTCTTTGTTTGATTTTGCAATTGATCCAATGCGACTGAATTACCAGCGGATGAATTTTGAGAAGCATTATCCAAAATTTTCATCAATTCATATTGCAAGGTGGTCATATTCGCATTGCTTCTTGCATACAAGTAAGTGTCAAACCATGAGTTCCATTGACCCACTGCGATAAACAATGCTACCGTGGCAATTGCTGGAATACATAAAGGCATAATAATCTTGAAGAAGATGACAAAATCATTGGCGCCATCGATTTTAGCAGATTCTTCTAGCGCATCAGGTAAATTGTCGATAAAACTGCGAATAATAATCACGTTAAAAGCAGACAATAACATCGGCAAAATATAGACGGCAAAGTTATTTACCAAACCTAAACTACGAATCAAGATATACCCGGGAATCATCCCTCCAGAAATATACATCGTCAAAATTAACAAGATGGAAACTGGTTTTCGGAAAACAAAATCTTTTCGACTTAAAACATAGGCCATGACACAAGTACAAAAGACGCCTGCTGCTGTTCCAATTACTGTTCGCAACACGGAATTGATAAACGCCCGAATTAATTGGGAATTTCCCGAAAAGATTTCTTGATAGTTTTGCAAAGTAAATTTTCGTGGCCAAATGTGCAAGCCACCTTTAGCAGTATCCACCGCATCATTTAAGGAAACCGCTAAGACATTCAGAAATGGATACAAAGTCACTACTACCACTACTATCATAAAGGCAGCAATCACAAAATCAGTTACAGTATAATGACGTTTTTTCATGATTTTTCTCCCCCTACATTAGTTGGCCTTCGCCAGTTTTTGAAGCAATCTTATTGAAAGTGAAAATTAAGATGACACTGACTACAGATTTAAAGATTCCGATAGCCGTACCATACGAATACCTAAACATTCCAATCCCATAATCTAAAGCATATTTATCTAAGACTAATGCTTTATCTGCCACAATATTATTTCCTAAGAGCATTTGTTTTTCAAAACCAATGTTGATTAGGTTACCAATACTCATAATTAACAACACCATAATAATTGGTCGAATCGAAGGTAACGTAATGCTCCACATTTTTTGCAAGCGGGTTGCACCATCGATATCAGCGGCTTCGTACATTTCCCGATCAATGGAAACCATCGCTGCCAAATAAATAATTGCATTCCAGCCCATTTCTTTCCAAACATCTGCGAAAGTAACAATAAACCAAAACTTACTAGGATCACTCATAAATTGGATGGGTTCACTAATTAGATGGATTGTCATTAATAATTGATTGACAACACCGTTTGTCGATAACATGGTAGTCACAATGTTGGCTACGATTACCCAAGAGACAAAGTGGGGCAAATAAGAAACCGTTTGAGTAAATTTCTTAAAACGCGTAAATCGTAATTCATTTAGTAATAAAGCAAATAAAATTGAACTCCCGGTTCCAAAGATAATCCCTAAAGAACCCATACCAAGAGTATTAATCAAAGAGCTATAAAATAAATCATCTTGGAATAATGCCTTAAAGTGTTTCAAACCAACAAATGCAGAACCTAAAATTCCTGAGGCAGGCTTATAGTCTTGGAAAGCCATAATCCAGCCTCCTAAAGGGACGTAACAAAAAACAATTAGCCAAATGACTAAAGGCACCACCATTAAAATTAATAGTTTCTGTTCCTTAATTGCCTTCCAAACATTTCTTTTCTTTTTTGCTTTTTTTGGCACCCTTTCTAATCCTACATTTTCCATTTTCAATCGCTCCTTTAGTTCACTCATTGACTCACATTTATTATAAAAGCGATTTCAAAAAACGATAACTGCAAAAAGTACACTTTACTACGGCAAAAAAACCACCTTCTTAGTAAGCGCTATCTATATTATCTTAATTGGCTCACAAAAAGCTGGTATTTTACAAATTCAAAAGCAAAGATGCAGCCAAAAAAACAGTGATCTCGCAGAATAAACACCTACAAAACCACTGATCTTTTTTAAAGTAAATCAACATGGACAGAAGCAAAGCAACAGGTAGCCGCTTTAAAGCTGCCTATTTCAGGGCGTTATCAAGTTGGGAGAGCATTTCATCTAGTTGATCTTGGGAGGTGATGAAATCCATTTTCCCATCAATTGACACGGCTAATTGACTTTCATCATCAGCTAATGGATAAAACGCCAACTCTCTTTTTTCTTGTTTCTCATTACTGGTGAAAAGATAAGTAATCGTAGCACTAGCCGCAGATTTAATTTCTTGATCCTGATATTCTGCCTCAGGAGATAAGACAGCAATGTACTGATAAAGGGAGCGAAAATCCGCTTCTAAAAAGTCTTGGTCATCTAAAGTAAACGTATTGCTATTTGATTCATGAGTCGCTTTTACTTGGTGTTGCGTTTTTCCCACAGTAATATCGACTTCGTCTAATGCATCCGCCATAATCAACATTAAGAAACGATCAACGCTGTCAAAAACCGGCTTAGTGAATAGTTTTCCTGCAGCCGTCGGAATTTGCCACAACTGATCTTTTTCATCTGTCAGGTAATAGGTGTCCTCATATTTACTAATTTGCCAAGTAAAATCATCGGCAAAAGTCAAGGTGCGCAAGACTGCTAGTTTTTCCGAAGCATCACTATCACTGACTTTGGTTCCTCGAAGATCTTTAATCGCAGAGAGCAGATAATTGGCGTAGTCGTAGTTAAGAGACATTGCCTTTTGATAATGATCCTGGACAAACCAACCGCTAACTAATGGTTTTTGTTCCACCTCTGAAAGAGTAGTCTTCGTAGTGTAGCGATAGTTGCGATTGCCTTCTTTGATTTTAATTTCTTGATAACCAGCAGGGTCGCCAATCGCTTCTCCACTAAAAAGTTCACCTTCAAAATCTTGCAACAAAGGTCCCACATTGCTTAATTGGTATTCTTGATCTTGGTAAGCCATTTGCCAAGTATCGCCATCTTTGGCAAATGATGCAGTCCCTTCTGGTAAGACGAGTTGAAATTGAGTTTCGCCAGTGATTTTATCAATTAAGCTGCCTTTCACACTATCTATTTCTTCCACAAATAATTTCATCAATGGTGATTCTTCTTCATTAACAGACCAAGTTTGATCTTCTTGAGTAATCTTAGGTTGCCCCACATCACTGGTCAAAGCGAATTCTTCTAAAGCTGACAGCTGTAAAACTTGCTGGCTATCGGCTGAAGGAGAACTTTCTTTGGTGCTAGTGTTTGTAGTTTGTTCAGTGCTTTGGCAACCAGCTAAAAATAAGAGGCAAGCTGCCATTAGTCCGACTTTTTTCATTGAATAAATTCCTCCTCAAGCTTCTCTAACACCGGCCGTAAATACGTCATAATAAAATAGCCCACCGCCGAAAAGCCAATCGCCACGCCAAAAGCTGGTGCCACAGCTAAGATGGCTAATAAAATAATTAAACAAGAAGCACTAAAAAATAATTTAGGAAAATAGCGAATCACGCCATAAATTCCTACCCGCAATAAAGATTTGAAATTAACCGTAAAACGTCCAATAATCCCACATTGTAAAAGATACATCATAATCGCCAATGCCAATAAAATGACAATAAAAATCAGCAATAAGAAATTCTTGCTGTTAAGTAACCACAAAGCATCAATTATCAAAATAAAGAATAGCCCCCAAGCTAGCATCCCATAGGTGAAAGCCAGTTTAAAGTTTTGTCGATAATCGTGAAAAAAGTCCTTTAGCACATTGATTTGTTTTTCCCGTTGCCAACGACCACAGGTGGCAAAAAGCGCGACTGTGGCTGGAGTGATTAGTAAAGCGGGCAATAAAAAGAAAATTAAGGTCGCCAAACTGGCAGGGAAAAATAAAATCATCAGTACCATAGGCAAATTTACCAACAAATACAGACAATTTAATAGAAAAAGATTGCCTACAAATGACAGATATTTATTTAAGATCAGTGGGTTCATACTCCCTCACCTCCTCTAAAATCATTGGGGGACGCTTGATAAAAACGCCGAAATTTTTTATAGAAATAATCGATATTGTTGCCATATCCTACTTTTTCAGCCACCTCATAAACCATCAGCTGGGTTTGTTGTAAGAGGCGTTTGGCTTTGGTCATCCGTTGTTTTTCAAGATAGGCTGAATAGCCCATCCCTGTTTCTTGCCTAAATCGTTTCCCTAAATACGTGCTATTGTAATTAAAGAGCTCTGATAAACGTTTTAAGGAAAGCTCATCCGCTAAATGTTGTTGAGTATAAATCTCGATACGTTTCACAATGTCCCCTTGACTATTTTCTAATAAGAGCGTCGCCCGAATTTTTTGATAATTTTTCCAAGCCACGTCTTTAAGTTGATAGATATCTTCAGCGGCTGAAATGCTTTCGGTGAAATCTAGCGCAGGTTCTGGCAAGTAGTTTTGCTGGAAGAGAGTGGTCACCATTTGGCGCAGATTTTGTTGGAGACGCCACTTGATTTCTTGCTCCTCACAAGGCACTGCCACAAACAACTGCCAATAAGCCTCAAACGCTAACTGATAGTCTTCTTCTTCCATCACTTGTTGTACCAAGTGCTTTTTAGCTATTTCCAATTTCTTCGAAGGTTTTTTTGCAGCAAGTTTTTCTTCTAGCAAACTTTTGGTGAGAAAGTGAGTCGGATAAAAAAAACTGTAGCTTTCCAATTGGCGAATTTCTTCATAAATACGATTTAACTCAGCTGCGGCACAATGCCAGCCAGACCCCAATAAAAGTTCCCCTTGCTGCTGGGCAAAAGGCTCCAATATTTCTATCAAATCAAGCGCTAAACCTGGCTGGTCACTTAACAAAATCACATGATGATTGCTGTGATGTCCTACAACTTGCAACTGGATATTTAACGGTTTTAAGCTAGCTTCCAAGAGTTGGGTTAAAGCGGCAATATCGCCTTGTTTCCCCAGGCGAATATCCATTACTTGCTGAAAATCTGCTAAACCGGTGGCATCATTACCAAAAATTTTAGCCACCAATTGTTCGTACAAATTCTTTTCTTGCTGACTAATGACTTGATCTGCCAACTGGCTAAGTAACTCTTCTAATTCTTCCTCATCAATAGGTTTTAGTAAATAAGAAACGGCTCCTAAAACTAAGGCTTCTTTAGCATAAGCAAATTCTGAAAAACCAGATAAGATAATTGTATGAAAAGTCAGCCCTTCTTCTTTGGCGCTTTTTAACATTTCTAAACCGTCCATCCCCGGCATGCGAATATCAGTGATGACCAAGTCCGGTTTCAGCTGGCGAATTTTTTCTAAACCATCTACCCCATCTTTACCAGTAGCAATGATTTGATAGCCTAAACTCTCCCAATCTATCAACAAAGGCAAGCCTTCACGAATGGTTGGTTCATCATCGATTAATAATACTCGTTGCATTTTAGTCTAGTCCTTCCTCTTTAATCAAGATATCCACGATTGTCCCTTCGCCAATCACACTATCAATAGTGAGTCCATATTCTGCGCCGTAGAAGCTCTTAATCCGTTGGTCTACATTGTAAAGACCAATATGCCGACCTTCCACAGGAGGGGTATGGAGTTCTTGTCGCACGCGGGCTAAGGTGGCTTCATCCATTCCTAGGCCATTATCCACCACTCGGATTAAGAGCCCTTTTGGTGTGGAGAAAATTTGAATTGAAATCAAAGCTTCAGCGATACGTTTTTCTACGCCATGGGCAAAGGCATTTTCCACAATCGGCTGAATAATTAACGGAATTACCCGCAAATTTTCTTCCTCCACCGTACTAACTAATTGATATTGCAGACGATCGGCAAAGCGAATTTGTTGGATATTCATATACATCCGCACCAAATCCAATTCTGCTTCCAAGGTAATAGTTTGCGACAGATTCGTTTCTAAGGAACGTCGTAACAATTTGCTAAGTAATTTGACACTTTCTGCTACTTCAGGATCTTTATTAATTACCGCTTTCATACGAATCATTTCCAAAGTGTTATATAAAAAGTGAGGATTAATTTGGCTGGCTAACAGTTTAAATTCTGATTGCTTTTGCATAATTTGCCAATTTTTTTCTTGCAGGGAATGCTCATAACGTTCCACGATTAATCGCTGCAAACTTTCCATGGTTTGATACAGCGTAGCATAGATTTCTGTGATTTCATCATTGCCACTAATCGTAGGAGAAATATTGAAATCTCCTTTAGCCACCGCTTGCATGGAGCGCTTTAAAGTCAAAAAACGAGCATTAAAGTGATTAGTAAACACAATGATCATGGCTAAGACTGCGATAAAAACGCCTACAATTAAGGCATAACTACGAAACATGGTTACGTTGACTTCTGCTAAAAGTTGTTGTTGATCAATTAAGACGTTTAGCGAAAAATGATTGATAAAGGATTGATCGATAGTTAATGTCGTATTAGTCAGCTGCAAGCCGCTATCGCTTTGATAGTTGGCTTTCGTTTTATCTGAAGAATCTTCTATCAATTTTACCTGTTGTAATTGATAGATTAGGCTATTAGAAATCGTCTCTTTCTTAGCCAAGATGGTATTATCTTCTTTAAAAACCAAGTAACTTTCAATTGCCGAACCAGATACGATGGATTCAATTAAGGGGTCATTGACTAATAAACACAAGACGCCTAGAGTCCTTCCTTCTGTATCCTGCACCGATCGAATCAAGGCCAAGTTTTTCGCGCCTGTCACCGGATCTGCAATCACTTGCCAGCTAATGCGACCATAATTCGCTAAAGCGTTTTGGTACCACTGTTTTTGACTAATTTCTGTGGTCACATTTAAAAAATTGGAATTGGTTAACATGGTAGGATTTTTCACCAAAAAGCGAATATTGGAAATATCATCATAATAACGCAAGCTTTGATCAAAAACTTGAAAATTAGCATAGGCTTCAATTAACTGACTGGGGGTTTCATATTGTGTCAAAACTACCTGACTAAGCTGAGAAGCTTGATAGATTTGATTAGAAATATGTACAACCGTATTTAAAGTATCTTCCAAGTCTTGCCGCATCCGCTGCATTTCTACTTGGGTATCTCGTTGCTTGGATTCAATAATATCTTGGCGAATACTCCAAGTAAAATACATCCCCACTAAAATTAAAGGAATCACAATCAAAAAGAAGATGACTAGTAATCGCTGACGAATTGAAGTCACCTGAAAAAGCTTCTTTATTTTTGTCACCCGGCTCCAACCTCCTTTTTGATTCTTTCCAACCTTTTGAGGGATTACAATGATTAAAACGGTTGGACTTACTTTACCCTTTGTAAGTCCAACCTTATTTAGAAATTAAACCAGACAGATTGATAATTATTCCGCTATTTAAAATGAAAGTAGCTGAATCTTGAATAAGCGCAGACCTAGATTACGCAAAATAAATCTCTCACCACTAAATCCAGCAAGTTTAAAAAACGCATTTTTATTCAACGATTCTATTTTAACAAAACTCAGGCTTTTGTAAATCGCGAAATAGCTAGCAAGATTTCACTAGCAATAACCAAATCAGCGTCTGCGGCAAGTTTAATCATCACTTGATTTTCGCCAGCAATTAATTCGGTGACTTCTCCATTGATGATAATTTTTCCGGCAGTTTCAGCATGGCACTCCATACAATAACTACTGTAACTAAAGTGATTTGCCAGATAGCTGACCTTCCCTCCTGGTGCTAAAGATAAGACCCGTTGATGATTGCAAGCAATGATTTCTGCCAATTGATAGCTATCAAAACTAAATAGCTCTAAGCTTTCAGCAACTTCGCGAGTGGGGATGCACGCTTCAACTAGCGGAGGAACTAGGGTTGTGAACTGTTGATCTTCACTATTAAAGCCGACAAAGAACTCTAATTCCCCACTAATTGGCTGATGTTTTTGACTGCGAACATCAAAATAAGTTAAAGCTTTTTTTGCCACCGTTAACTCAATTATTTTTTGGCTGTTTTGTAACACTTTCACTTTCTTAAAAGCAACAAGTTTGCGAGGTAACAGGAGATGGGTCTGTCTTTCCTTTAAATAAACTTGGATAGTCTCTTTTCCACATTCGTCACTATCATTGATCAGCCCCACCGAAAAGCGTAAGTCTTCGCCACTTTCACCTAAATAAAGAAAATGATCCAAGCGCAAAGAATGATAACTTAAACCAAAACCAAAGGGATACAAAACTTCATCCCGATAATAATGATAGGTGCGGGGATGCTTGATTAAATCATAGTCATTCATTGCTGGTAAACAATCAGCAGAAGTAAACCAAGTTTGCGTCAAGTGCCCGGTAGGTTGTTTTTGGTCTACTAAAACATCTCCAAAGACTTTCCCCAGTGCTTGCGAACCATGGGTGACAAAGAAAATTCCCGGCACATGTTCTTGGGCCCAACGTAAATCAAAGGGATAGCTGCCTAACAAAACTAAAATGGTTTGTGGATTTTTCGCTAACACTTTTTTTAATAATGTTTGTTGAAATTCTGGCAAGTTTAGATTTTGTCGATCTTGAGTTTCTTTTCCGTTAATCATCGGATGATTGCCTAAAACAACAATCGACCATTGACTTTTGGCAGCTAATTCTTCGGCAGCTTGCAGACCATTTTTGATAACCTTAAGCGTAAAATCCCCTACTTCTCCAGTAACAGTAACGACGCCTTTTTCATCAACTCCTAGAAAATCTCCTTGCCAGTTTTGCATTCCTTCTGGAGTTTCTTGCCACAATTCTTTAATAAACCAATCATAGACTTCAGTTTGATGGAGTTTAAAATAACCCGCTTCCTCATCATAGGCTAAATAACGTCCACTAGCTAACTCTTTTAAGACAAAAGTATTATCTTGCCAAATTTCTTTAACAAAAATAGCAGGCTGCTGGTGATTTTCCCCCACTTGCAAGCGCTCATTTTGTACCACCAACGGCTGATTGTTTAAAAAGATTGCCACTTGATCGTGACTGTCACAAACTCCCACTAGGCGGCTAGCAAATTTTTTTTCTAAGCCGTCTTTAATTGTGGAACGCCCATTTCCAAAACCTCCATACCAATCTCTAGGAGTATTATCCGCTAAAGGCCCAATCACAGCGATTTTTTCTTTACCGGTAAAAGGTAAGACGCCATCATTTTTTAATAAAACCATTCCTTCTGCGGTCACTTTTTCACATAATTCTTGATGAGCAGCAGAATTCAACAAACTTTGATCCACTTGGTCATAAGGGCATTGGCCAAAATGCCCCAAACGTTCCCGGACTGTCAGGCAATTCCCAATCGCTTCATCAATATCTGCTTCAGTGATTAAGCCTTGTTGTAAAGCTTCGGTGGCAGCTTGTTCCACCAAAGCTTTATCATCTACAAAACAGTCGACGCCTTTTTTCAAAGAATCCGCCAAAGCTTCGGCAAATGTATCATAGTAATGATATTCTTCGACATTTAACGTCAAAGCTCCCCCATCACTAACAATAAAGCCATCCATTTGCCATTGCCCTTTGACTTTTTCTTTTAATTCCGGCAATTGCATCCCGGGAATCCCATTGACACCATTGTAGGCTGTCATCATGGACTGGGCCTTTCCTTGTTGGAAAACCGCTTGAAAAGGCTGTAAGTAATACTCTTCTTGGGCACGCAAGGGAATAAAGTTTGAAGTATTTTCTCTGCCGGCTTCATTGTTATTGCCAAAGAAATGCTTGGGCGCTGCTGCCATTAATAGATAACCTGGCTCTTTGCCTTGCATCCCACTAACGATTGCTGTCGCCAGCTCTCTTACCAACTGTGGATCTTCCCCATAGGCCTCTTCATTGCGACCCCAACGAGGATCTCTTTCCATATCAATGGTGGGCGCCCACAAGGTTAACCAGCTAGCTTTGCCTGATTGCAAATATTTAATTCGCGCTTCTGTGCCAATCGCTGTCCCGACTTTTTCCAATAAGCGGGGATTCCAAGTTTGGGACAAGCCTAAAGGAACCGGAAAGCTGGTGGTCTTTTTCCCTTCTCGATCAACGACTCCATGGGCAGCTTCTCCTCCCACTTGATAGGCGCCAATGCCTAAGCGTTCCACCGCAGATTGTTTGGTAGAAAGCAGCTTAATTTTTTCTGCCACCGTCATTGCCTGCAAAAATCCAGCAACTTTTTCTGAGTATTGCTTCACGAGTTTGCCTCCTCATTCACCTTCACAATGAATACCCCATAAGAAGGTAAGGTAACTTCGCCAGTGAGGGTTTTTTTAGTTAAAAGATCTTCACCACTAAAGTTTAGGTTCACCTTTTGGGGAGCTTCTTGGTGATTCATCACAAATTTAAACGTGCCCTGCTGATTTTTTCGCGTGGCCACTTCCACATGTTCCGGCCAAGCTTCACTAGTAATACCGACTTTTCTTAGGACTTCATCAAAGAAACGCGCCATCCCTCTTGTGTCTAAATGCGTTCCCACATAAAAAGCGTGACCTTTTCCATAGTCATTACAAGTAATCACCGGGGTATCTTGGTAAAACTCCCCGCGATAATTAGCCAAGACTTCTGCTGTTTGGGGATGAATAATATCACATAGTAAAGTTCCACTAGCTGCTACTTCATCGGCTAAAAAAGCGACTGGTACTTGTTTTTCAGTTGGCATGGCATCAAACTCTTCCACCCAAATACCCGTAACCTCCTTCAATGGTCCAGGATATCCTCCTAGGTGAATATTGTCGTGTTCATCCACCAAGCCACTCATGGTGCTGGTAACTAAAGTTCCTCCTTTAGCCACATAGTCGTTGATTTTTTCTGCTACCTCTTTTGTTACCATATACAAAGCTGGCGCCAACAAAAGATCATATTGACTAAAGTCGCTTTCTAAGCCCACCATATCAATTGCAATGCCCCGACGATAGATCTCTTGATAATAATGATGTAAAAAGTCGACATATTTCAATTCCACATTCGGACCAATGGCAAATTCTAAGCCCCAATAGTTTTCCCAATCAAAAACTAAGCCAACGCGACTAGGGGTGCGCCCATCTAAAAGAGTATCCTTCAAATCCGCCAATTCCTCACCTAATTGCGTAACTTCTCTAAAGACGCGAGTATCTTTGGTACCTACATGGTCAATAATTGCTCCATGAAATTTTTCTCCCCCACCAACCGATTTTCGCAATTGGAAAAATTGAACCGTATCTGCCCCGTGAGCCACTGCATGATAACTCATTAAGCGCATTTGACCAGGACGTTTCAAGGAGTTAAAAGGTTGCCAGTTTTGTTGCGAAGGCGTTTGTTCCATCAACATAAAGGGTTGTCCGTCTTTTAAGCCCCGCATCAAATCATGCATCATAGCTGAAAAACTAGCCGGCGTATCAAAGCTGGGATAAGCATCCCAACTAATCAAATCCATTTCTTTGGCAAATTCAAAGTAATTTAAGGGTTTATAAGCCCCCATCAAGTTGGTTGTGACTGGTGTTTTGCTATCAAACTTGCGAATTGCCTGTTTTTCATCAATAAAGTTTTGCAAAATGGATTGAGAGTTAAAACGATTATAATCCAAACTCAAACCAGCAAAGGAAGCTTTATCCCCGGGGATGCCATCTCCTAAATAGTTTGGTGGCACGATTTCTTCAAAGGAAGTAAAGCGATGGCTCCAAAAATTGGTATTCCAAGCTTGATTGACCTTTTCCAGGGTGCCATAGCGTTTTTTCAACCACACTCGGAACGCTTTCGCACAATTTTCACAATAACATTCTCCACTGTATTCATTGGAAATATGCCAGCAAACGACTTCCGGCAAATGACCATAACGTTCCGCCAATTTTCCTGCCAAACGGGGGGCATATTTACGAAACGTTGGCGAATTAGGACAAGCATTGTGGCGATGGGAAAATTTATGGGGACGACCATAAAAATCCGTCCGATTGACATCAGGATAACGATGGCTCATCCAAGCCGGTAATGCCGCGGTTGACGTCCCAAAAACAATTTGAAAATGATGTTTTTGCAACATCTCCACGATTTTATCCAGCATCGAAAAATCATATTCTTCTTCTGATGGTTGCAACAAGCCCCAACTAAAGACGTTAATCGTGGCAGAATTCATCTTAGCATCCGTCAAAATTTCCATATCCTCTAGCCAAACTTTTTCCGGCCATTGTTCCGGGTTGTAATCCCCGCCGTAAAGCATGTTTTTAAAAAAAGCCATCTTTTTATTTCTCTCCTTTGGTTAAATTCTGACCATTTGTGGCAATCACTTCTTGGTACCAGTAAAAACTATCTTTTGGCAAACGAGTCAAGGCTTTTTCTGATTGATTGTCTCGATCGACATAAACAAAACCATAACGTTTTTTATAGCCATTTAACCAGCTAAGTAAATCAGTGAAGGACCAAGCACAATAGCCTAAAATCTCGACACCATCAGTCAGTGCTTTTTGCAACTCCAGCAAATGACTTTGTAAATAATCAATTCGGTAATCATCATGAATCAGCCCCTCTTGGAGTTCATCATAGGCTCCCAGGCCATTTTCCGTGACCATAATTGGCAAATCATAAGCGCTGGCTAATTTTCGTAAGGCTACTCGGAAACCTACTGGATCAATTTCCCAACCCCAGTCCGTTTTTTCCAAATAAGGATTTTCTACCGTTTGGAACATGGCTTTTTCCGGTGCTTTTTCCCCCTCTTTGGCTGCCATTTGATAGGGATCTACTTTCGAGAAGTCTTTCTCAGTAGCCATTTGACTACCTGCCTCGTATTCGTTTTGTTTGACTGTCCCCCCGTGATAATAGTTCACTCCCAAAAAGTCGGGTCTTACCGAAGCCAATAACGCTTCATCTTCTGGGGTAATCGTTGGTGCTAAGCCTAAGTTGGTTAGTTGTTTTAACATAAATTTCGGATATTTCCCTTTACAATAAACATCTAACCAGAAACGATTGTTAAAGTCCTCCCCGTTTTCAGCAGCTAACACATCATTCGGATTACAGCTTAAAGGATAGGTGGGGCCATAACCAAAGCTGGGGCCGATTTTGCCTTCAGGAACCAATTGGCGAAAAGAGGCAATCGCTTCGGCATTCGCCAAATTCACATGATGATTTGCTTGGTACATCCGTTTTAAGTCAGTCACTTTCGGCGGATGCGCCCCCCAGCGATAGCCTAGAGGAATAAAAACATTTTGTTCGTTCATGGTAATCCAGTAACGAACTTTCCCAGAAAAACGTCGATAGAGCACTTCACAATATTTTTTAAAAGCGGCGACAGTTTCCCGTCCTTCCCAGCCTTGATATTTTTCTTGTAAAGCTAAAGGCAAATCCCAATGATATAAAGTCAATAAAGGTTCAATCCCGTTAGCAAGCAATTCATCAATCAAATTTTCATAAAAAGCTAAGCCAGCTTCATTAACTTTTCCATTACCATCTGGCAAAATTCGCCCCCAAGAAACGGAAAAACGATAAGCTTTCAAGCCCATTTTCTTCATCCATTGCACATCTTCTTTGTACCGATGATAATGATCAATGGCTACTTTTCCATCAGTATTTTCAAAGGTATTCCCTGCAGTCATGGCAAAATCGTCCCAAATCGTGGGACCTTTGCCATCTGCATCAAAACCACCTTCGATTTGATAGGCTGCTGAAGCCGCTCCCCATAAGAAATCTTTTGGAAAATCATCTAGTTTTGTATGAAACACTTATTTCTCCTCCTCTTTTGTAAACAAACACTCTAACCAAGTAGCAAACAATTGTGGCCAACTTTGGATATTTTTCTCAATACCATAAACCCCATTGCTTTGGGTCTCCCAAGTTCCTAGACTTAAGCCATGACCACCTTTCATAAAAGCATGAAATTCTACTGGCACCCCATGTTCTTGTAAAGCTTCTACAAAGACAAAGCTATTTTTTACTAGGACTAAGCCATCTTCCATAGTATGCCAAATAAAAGTTGGCGGTACGCTAGAGGTGACTTGGTCTTCTAAAGAATAAGCTAAGCGTTCTTCATAACGCTCTTGCAATAAGTTTTTAAAAGAATCTTGATGACCAAATTCTTTAGCAGAAATAACAGGATAAGCTAGTAGCAAGGCATTTGGCTGCCACAAGCTAGAGGAAGCCTCTAATTTTTGTTGCAAAAAGTCCGCCTGCCAAAAAACTCCCAAACTAGCAGCTAAGTGGCCCCCTGCTGAAAAACCCGCCACCACAATTTTTTCTGGGTCCACAGCGTATTCAACCGCCTGTTGTCGCACATGAGCTACAGCTTTTGCCAATTGCACTAAGGCTTTGGGGAAAACCGCCGGAGCCACACTATAAGTCAGCACAAAAGCTTGATAGCCCTTTGCTACCATTTCTAAAGCCACCGCTTCAGCTTCTCGATCGGAGACCATCCCATAGCCTCCCCCTGGACAAATGACTACCGCTGGGCGACGACGATTTAAATCAATTTCAGGGGAATTTTCCCGCACATAAGTCCGCAATCCCACCTTTGGATCGGTTTCTCCGGCTAATAACACATCTTTAACAATCATTTTTTCATCCTCACTCCATAATAATTTTACAAGTCACAGGTAAATCGCCAGTTATTTTCGGTACAGAAACCTTCAGTCCTGCAGCTGTTTGTTCCCCAGTGACCTTTTCCTCATATCCCAAGAAGCAAACCTCTTTAATCAAACCGTGAAAGGCTAACGCATCAGGATTGCCACTAGTAGCCAATGAGGTAATGAGTAGTTCCCCTTTTGGAGGCGCCATTACAAAAGCATACAAAGCCTCCCCCACAACGGTGAAGCGAATATCTTTTTCAGTATAGGCTTTTGGCCCTGCTTGAAATTGTCCCTCTATGACTTGAGTCGGCCCTTCCCCAGCTTTTCGCCAAGGTTTCCCAGAATAGATACCTTCTCCATTTATTTGCAACCATTGACCGATGGCTAATAAAATCTCCCGGTCTTTTTCAGGAATCGAGCCATCTGCTTTCGGGCCGACATTTAAGAGTAGATTGCCATTTTTAGCCACCACTTCGATTAAATCCCACAATAGTTCCTTCACTGTTTTATATTCCAAACTATCCGTATAGCACCAAGAATTATGGGCAATCGCTGTATCCGTCTGCCAATAAAAAGGTTTCGCATCGGCAAATTTTCCCCGTTCGACTTCCACAATCCCTGATCCAAACATCATGGCATCATGCTTATAAGTGATACTGGTAGGCTTTTTCCATTCCACTCCGCGATTGTAATAAAAAGCTGCGACTTGTTTTAAAGGTTCTTTAAAAGCTTGATGTTGCACCCACCAGTCAAAATACAACACTTCTGGCTGATAGCGATCAATCAATTCACAAGTCCTCAATAACCAATCTTCCAAAAATTCCTGACTAGGCGCCGGCTCACTAGTTAACTCTTGATTATCCGGCTCTGGCATTGCTGGCCAATAAAAGTCACCCTTTACTAGCGGTTCTTTCACATCACTAGCAAATTCCTGACCATGACCAAAGAAAAACCAATGCTCTGCTCGGTGAGAAGAAGTACAAAAATGCAAGGAAGTTTTTTGGGCCGCCGTTTTTAATTCACCCAAAATATCTCGTTGTGGCCCCATCTTGACACTGGTAAAATCTGAAAACTCACTGTCATACATTTGGAAGCCATCGTGATGTTCTGCCACTGGACAAAAGTAAGTCGCTCCGGCCGCCGCAAAAAGTTCCACCCATTCTTTTGGATCAAATTTCTCGGCCGTAAACAGCGGGATAAAATCTTTGTAGCCAAATTCTGATTGCGGACCATAAGTTTTTCGATGATGCTCAAACTCAGGACTTCCTTGAATATACATATTTCGGGAATACCATTCGTTGCGAAAAGCCGGCACGCTGTATAACCCCCAATGAATAAAAATCCCAAACTTTCCTTGGCGAAACCACAAGGGTACTTGATAGCTATTTAAGCTAGCCCAGTTGGCTTGATAGGGTCCAGCGGCAATTACCTCTTGAATTTTTTCTAGTGTAATCATAATTTCCCTCCTAAACCAGCTGCCTCAAGCCAGGCTTTCGCAATAATCATATGCCCAACTAAAGATGGATGGATCCGATCGATACTTAAGTAATAGCCCGCTTGCACCTTCAGATAATCATCCATCGCAGCTTGTACATCGACAAAGACCACATTTAATTCTTCAGCTATTTTTTTCGTCAAAGCATTGTAGTCAGCCAACATTTTCCGCATGGGATCATCTTTGGCTTCCATTAATAAAAATCCTGATAATAAATAAACTTGTTTTGTCACTGGAATAGTCGCCGCGATTAATTCCTTTAAGGTCTGATAAAAGATCTCTGGAGTCACTTGTTCCTCTTGATAAAAGACGCCATCAAAATGACGACCCACATCATTCACCCCAATCATGACCGTCACCACATCTGGCTTGAGATCAAAAACATCGCTTTGCCAACGCGCTTTTAAATCCGTTACTCGATTGCCACTCACTCCTTGATTAATGACCATCAATTCCTTTTCCGGATAAAAAGCCGTCGTATAAGAATTAATTAATTGCACATAGCCTTCCCCCCAAGACTGCCAACGAGCTGGTAATGCTTCTTTATTACGTTCACTATCCGTGATGGAATCTCCAATAAACAGCAACCGATCATTTTTACAAAACATCACTTGACCCCCCCCTGTGTAACCGCTATCTTTTTGTTGTTTAAAAAAAAGAAAGTCCAGCTGTCTTTACCAAGAGTATAATTCTCGATATAATAATGGACAAGTTTAAATTTGAAAGGAATAATTATAAAATACGAAACAAGGAGGCCCTATGAAAAATCTACGTTTCAGTTTTAGCCATAAAGATCGCAGCTTACCCCTTTTAATGGATAGTCTTGGCTACCAATGGGAACAAGAAGATGTCCAACGTCCTAAAGGTTACCACTATATTCATTGGCTCCACACTCAATCAGGTAACGGTCGAGTAGAAATCAACAACCAGCATTTTTACCTCCCAAGTGGTACCGGTATTTTAATCAACGAAGGGATCCCACATAGTTATTTTTCTGAAACTAATTCTTGGATGACCGCCTACTTTACCTTCGGGGGCAGTTTAGCTCAAGAGGTACTCACTCTTTTAGGAATTCATGATTATGTTTATATGGACTTTGGGATTGAAGAGATTGATCAATTGATTTATCGTCTCATTACTACCAAAGATTGCTCTGAACCCAATTTTCAATATGATAGCTCTGGGCAAATATACCGCTTCTTAATGGAATTTAAGAAAAAGATGAACTTAATGCTAGCCGACGACTATCGCTACCAAAGTATTATCCGTCCTATCCAAGATTACATCGCCATCCATTTTCATCAAGATCTCAGCAATCAGCGTCTCGCTGAAATCGTGGGTTTCACCCCTCAATACGTCAATAAAATTTTTAAAGAAGTCCTGGGCCAATCTCCTCAACAGTATCTCGTCGACTTTCGCATCCGTAAAGCCAAAGAACTTCTAGTTAAAGATCGCCAAGCTACCCTCACTGATATTGCGACGGCCACCGGATTTAGCACCGTGAACTATTTCATCACGGTCTTCAAAAAGCACACTGGTCTAACACCTGGACAATTTATTCGCTGGTATTCTTGGAATGCTAGCGGGGAAACATGAAGAATCTAATGAGGAGTTTCTATCTATTGTCCAAACGTTATGATTAGTGTGGATTTCTTCAACCGGAAAAAGCTAATTCTGTGGAAGTAATGTTCCAAAAAACAAGTGGAATAGCTTTCTGATAGGATCTCGATCTACCAAAAGTAAAATTAGACCATCAAAAATTGGCGCTCTCAGTAAGAAATTTTAAGCACTTTTGATATATTCCGTTTTATCCCCGTTGAATCATAGTACGATATGCGGTTATTTGAGGTCAGAATATCTTTGATGACAGAATTAGAAAAAACCAATAGAATAACTCGCTCGCATGATCGGACAGTTGGAAGTGTGAGGTATTACGATAAAATGTTTCGAATGGAGAAACTTAGAAAAGCAAGGCTTAACCAATGAGAAACTACTAATCAATCGTCATACAAAAGCTGAAAATTTAGTGAATCGTTTCTAGCCATTGATAGAAAATCTACTTGTAATTAAAGGACCATGGCAAAAAGTAATCAATTACGCTTTAAAACTCAAAATACTCTTAAGTGAGTTTCTAGAAAAAAGCTAGTTGGCGAGCTTCAATAGTCTCACAAAACGAAGTATTCGATCGATTACTGTAGGACATAAGAACTGGAATTTCAGTACTACTCCAGAAGATTCAACAGTAAATGTCATCGGCTATAGTCTCATCCAAACGGCTAAAAAAATAGATTAGAGACATTTCGTTACGTGACTTGGCTATTTGCCGATGTGTTGAATTAGTTCCAGCTTACAAAAAAAGCCCCCAACCAACGTCAGGAGCTTCTCACTACTTGAGTACTCTTTAAGCTAACTTACTTGCAGTCGTTTCTTGGCTATGAGCTTCTTCCACGATTTTCTTACGATTGAAGAGTGCAAAAGCAATCACCAGAACTGCTAAGATTACGGCGCCAATAATTCCAATATTGGCAGTCATTTGATAGACAATCCAAGAAAATGGGCTGGCCGCAAAATCGATTGAGGCCACTGATTCCGTCCCTTTTGGAATCAACGCGCCATCTACCATTTGAACCGCTTTGGTAAAGATGGTGGAAAGTGAAGTAGCAAATAAAACGCCCGTCACTAAAGTCAAAATACCGGTAATCAAAGAACGTAGTACGTTCCCTTTAGTATAAGGTAATACCAAGGGGAAGATATAAATCAAACCAGAAAGTGAAGCCAGTGGTAAGAAACGATTTCCTGGAATAATCACAGATAAGAACAAAATAATTGGTACTAATAACAGTGAACAAACTAACGTAACAGGATGACCAATAACTAATGCAGGTGTCATCCCAATATTGATTTTACGACCACCTTTTAATTTTGAACCAATCAATTCTTGAGAACGTTTGGAAATTGGATTTAACCCTTCAATAAATTGACCAGTGATTTTAGGAATCAAGACCATCACAGCAGCCATGGTAATTCCCAGAGTCAACATTTCAGCAACAGAGTATTGTGCAATCAAGCCCAACACCACACCGACGATGACACCGAGAAACAATGGTTCACCGATAATCCCAAATTTTTCTTGCATTTTTTTGGCATCTAAATCCACTTTGTTCAATCCAGGAATACGTTCCATAATCCAATCTGTCACGATTGCAAAGGGAATGAAACCGACACAAAAGGCTTGTGGTATCGAAATACCTTTCAAATCTTCCCCATAGAAGGCTTCCATTTTTTCTTGGGAACGGTCAGCACCGATCAACGTTACCGCAACCGTCACCACCACTGCAAAAAGGCCCCATAAAAAGCTGTCGGTCGCAATCGAAACAATCGAACCCACGAAAGCAAAATGCCAGTAGTTCCACAAGTCGATATTGACTGTATTGGTGGTACGAGTCAACAACATGATGATATTGACCAACAACCCTAAAGGAATCACGATGGCCCCAACTTCTGTCCCATAAGCTACCGCAGCAGCAGCCGGCCAACCAATATCTAGCGTTTTCAAATTCAAGCCGTACAAAGATACCATCTTGTTGACGGCAGGTCCTAAGTTATCTGCTAATAATTTTGTAATAACACTCAGGCCGACAAAACCAATTCCGACTGAAATCCCCGCCCGCAATGATTTCGAAACACCCAAACCTAAAATAATACCAAAAACAGTGAAAATAATTGGCATCATGACACTTGCTCCCAAGCTCATGATGTAATTAATGACTACCATTTCTGTCTTCCTCCTTTTTTGTTAAATTAAAACTTTCACAATCAACAACATAGTGAAAGGCTGGCGGTGCCAGCCCTTCACCCTTTTTAGTTCACAGTGGCTTAAGGTTGTTTCCCGATATAGGCTAAGATTCCGCCATCGACATACAAGACATGACCATTGACAAAGTTTGAGGCATCTGATGCCAAGAAGACGGCTGGTCCTTGCAAGTCTTCAGTAGTCCCCCAACGAGCTGCTGGTGTTTTAGAAATAATAAATTGATCGAAAGGATGACGGCTACCATCTGCTTGCAATTCCCGCAATGGCGCAGTTTGTGGTGTTGCAATATAACCAGGTCCAATCCCATTACATTGGATATTCGCTTCACCAAATTCAGAACAAATGTTACGCGTCAACATTTTCAAGCCACCTTTAGCTGCTGCATAGGCAGAAACAGTTTCGCGACCTAATTCACTCATCATCGAGCAGATATTGATGATTTTGCCATGACCTTTTTTGATCATACCTGGGATAACAGCTTTCGCCACAATAAATGGCGCGTTTAAGTCCACATCCACTACCTGACGGAAGTCAGCTGCTGACATTTCTAACATTGGAATCCGTTTGATGATACCGGCATTATTAACTAAGATGTCGATCCCACCAACTTCTTTTTCAATCGTTGCTACCAATTGATTCACTGCTTCTTCATTCGTCACATCGCAAACATACCCTTTGGCAGTAATTCCTTCTTCGGCATAAGCTGCGATTCCTTTATCGACTAATTCTTGGTTAATGTCGTTAAAAACGACTTGGGCGCCGGCTTTAGCATAAGCTGAAGCAATCGCAAACCCGATTCCGTATGAAGCGCCAGTGACTAATGCAACTTTGCCTTTCAAATTAAAGGCATCTAAAGTAAATTCTGACATTTTTCTCCTCTTTTCCTATTTGGAAAATAAACTTTCCAAATAAACTTATTTCATTTGTGATTATATGCGCAACGTTACAAAAAAACAACCCCTTTTTTAAAAAAATGAGAACCCTTTTAAAACCAAAATCTCCAGCAATTAGCAAATCAGTTTGCGGGAGGGGAAAGCCCTTTAAAAAAAGACAAAAAAATACTGCTTCACTCAAAAAAGTGAAACAGTATCTGCTATTTTCGAAAATTAACCTAGGCTTCCAAAGATTTTTCGATAGCGGCTTTCGTTTTTTCGATCGCTGCGACCACGGTTGTCTCAAATTCAGCTGTGTAACGAAACTTAGGAAAGCTGACACTCATGGCGCCAATGGTCTGCCCATTATCCTCTAGTTTAACCGCTATACAGTAGCCATCATTTTCTTGCTCTTCATCATCAATCGCATACCCCCGCTTGCGAATAGCAGTCAAATCCTGCCGTAAAGCATCAGGGGAGGTGATGGTATTTTTAGCATAAGGGACCAGTTCCGTTTTTGCCAAATATGCTGTCAATTCCGCTTCGCTAAAACTACTCAAGACCGCTTTCCCCATGCCAGAGCTATAAAGCGTCCGAGCCAAACCCACTTGTGACGTCATATAGATTCCTTTATTTTTGGGTTCCAGCTTCTCAATATACACCACTTTATCATTTTCCAAAATAGAAAGGTGAATGGTTTCATCTACCGCTTCCAACAACTGTTCTAAATGGGGTTTCGCTACCGCTAGCAAACGTTGTGCCGCGATATTTTGAGTTTGGTATTCCATAAATTTCGAGCCCAAGTAATACAATTTATCTTGATCTCGAATAACGTAACCAATGTACATCAAGGTTTCCAAAATTTTGGATAAATTCGATGGTGAAATCCCTGTTTCTTTTGATAATTGCTGGATCGTTTGACCTCCTTTTTTCGCCAAGGCATCCAGAATCTCCGCCGCTTTTAACAACACCGATCCGTAAAGTTTTTTTTCGGTCACATTTTTCCCCCGCTTATCTACACTATTCTAACAACTAATGCTTCCTGATAAGTATATCACTTATTTTCGGATTCGTTGTCACTCTTATGAAAACTTGCGGGATGCTAATAAAACCTTTTCAAAGAACTTAAAAAAAGATTCTTCCCTAAGAGAAAGAATCCCTAAACGCTATGAAACTGACGACTATTTTCGCTTTTGTTGGCCGCTTGTTTCAACATTACCCACAACCATCTTACACTTTAACTTTTTTACTTTCCTTCACTCTCAACTGGTTGAGTAAGATTAAGTTAATCACCAAAATCAATGGAAAAATCGTCCCAGCAAGCATTCCTCGCTGCAAATTATTATCTGACTGTTGCGTCACCACGCCAATCATGCCTGGTCCTAATGCGCCGCCGAGATCACCGGCCATCGCTAGAAAAGCAAACATCGCTGTCCCGCCAGCAGGCAGACGCCCCGCCGATAGACTGATGGTCCCTGGCCACATGATCCCCACCGAAAACCCGCAAAGGATACAGCCAATTAAACCAAATACCGGCAGTCGGGACAAGGAAGCCAACAAATAACAAAACAGACAAAGAATCCCCGAGCCCATCATGACTTTTGTCAAATCCAGTTTCTCGCCGTATTTACCATAAATCACCCGGCTAATCCCCATCATCACCGCAAACAGACATGGACCTGCAATATCCCCTACGCTTTTGGTAAAGCCAAGAGCTGATTCCGTATAAGCAGAAGCCCACTGCGACATGGCCAACTCTGAAGCACCAGAGCAAACCATCAACACTACCGCTAGCCAGAAAAAAGAGGTCTTAAAAAGTTTTGCCACTGGCATTTCTTTACCGTTTTCCACCGGCTGTTCAATGGGGCATACCGCAAAATTATAGATATTGATCAATGGAATCACCGCCCACAGACAGGAAAGCCACTGCCAATGTTCAATTCCAACCGTCGCAAAAAATAACGTCGACAACAAGATAACCGCCACTGATCCCCAACAATAAAAAGAGTGTAACAAACTCATGGCAGCTTCTTTGTGCTCAAAGGGACAAGCCTCCACGATTGGACTACACAAGACTTCTGTCAGTCCACTACCAGTGGCATAAATCATCGTACTAAGCAAAATTCCTGTGAAAGGATCCGGCAACAATACCGGTAAAAAGGCCAGACCAATCAACCCGATCGCAGAAAATAACTGGGAGCCCACTACGCAACGGCGGTAGCCAATTTTATCAGCAAAATGAACACACAGATAATCCACAATTAACTGGGTAATAAAAAACACCGATGAAATCAAAGCAATTTTACCTAGAGAAATCTGAAATTCATAATGAAAAGTCAAAAAAAGTAGTGGCGCAAAGTTAGCTGCTATCGCTTGGGTCACAAATCCTAGATAACAAGCCCACAACGTTCGACCATAGCTTTTTTGCATCTTGACATTCCCTCCTTTTTACAATATGTTTTCATTGAATTATATCATCAGATACAAGGTGAAAAGAGGAATAATATCGCAATTTTATTGCACTATATCGTAAAACAGGAGGAGCGAATGAACAAGCAAACTACGGTTAACAGTATTCTTACTGATGAAACGATGCGGGAAACCGCCCATCACGGTAGTACCGACTACCCCTTTTGTTATTATTACGAGAACGTCTGGGACTTTGATTTTCATTGTATCGACTGGCATTGGCATCCAGAAGTCGAGTTTGTCTATGTAAGTACTGGTCGTATCACCTGTTTGATTGGCAGTCAGCGCTATATCCTTTCCGCCGGTCAAGGAATATTTATCAATACTCAAGTTATTCATCGCTTCGAAGCGGAAGATGAAGCGATCATCCCGAATATCGTCTTTTCACCTCGTTTACTCGCTTCTCCCGACAGCCGGATTTATCAGAAATACCTCAAACCAATCCTAGACTCTTCGGTGGCATGTGTCATATTCTCAGCAGAAACCAAACAAGGGATTCTGGCCACATTACTGGAAATTTTTGCCCTTCAAGAAGCAGAAGAGTGCTCGGAAATCGCTACCGTACAATTACTCCTAAAACTCTGGCAACAAATGTACGATTGCAACGATTTCAGTGAACGTCGAAACTCCCCTTCTGCCCATAAACAGGCCCAACTACAAATGATGATGCAGTTTATCCACAAAAACTACTCCCAGCAAATCACTCTGGCAGACATTGCCAAGTCGGTGTCAGTGAGTAAGAGTAGCACCCTGACACTCTTTAAAGAATACCTCCATACCACCCCAGTGAACTATTTGATTGATTATCGGCTTAAGCAGGCAGCTAATCTGCTGATTACCACCGATAACCATGTCGGTACGATTGCCCAGGATACTGGCTTTGAAACGACTGCCTATTTCTGCCGGCAATTCAAAAAATTATTTCAACTGACGCCAAGAAAATATCGGCAGGCAGGGCGGAAAAGAACAGAGCCTACTCACTATCCAGCTGAATCCTCCTGAGACCAACCTATTTTTCACCGCCAGCCTTTGTTTTTCTCCGCCATTTCAGCTTGCTTGGCGGAGAAAAACAGACTTGCAGCTTTTTCTTAATTTTATCGGTAGGAAGCAATGATTGAGAAGTTCAAACTAGATTTGCTTATTTTATCGATGACCTATTGCGACTGTTGCTCATATTTTTCAACCTCACCAAGCGTTAGGATACTGTCGCCTTCAACGATCACCGCACCGGCATTTCCAATTCCATAGACAACCTTCTTCTTTTCCTTCAAACAACGCTGGATACTTGCCTGCATGGTGGAATCGTCTTTCTCAAAATGAACTTCCACATCAAAATCTGTGAGCAAATCCAACCCCTCATAGTAGCTATATTCTTTGTAATGGTCATCTTCAGTAATATGGAAATCTTGAATCTGAACCATGGCACCGGCACTGAACCCAATAATTGTGCCATTGAACTGCTGAATAGCATCTATTAAGTTCTTTTCTTTTAGCCTGTCAAAGAACTCATCCGGTGCTCCTCCAGGCAAAAAGAGAACCTCCGCCTCGTTAATCTTTGCTTGCAATGCTCTAGAGCTATCTTCAAAATAATTTCCCCAGCTAATCTCTTCTTCTCTAACCCCATAACTGGTCAAAGCTTTTAGCATCGGTCTATAGTACTCGCCCTCCGGTTGGCCATAAGCCTGAATCCATTCTTCGGAAGAGTGAATGTATTCCGCTGCAAACGAAAAAGCCAAGATGAATACTTTTTTCCCAGCCAGATATTTTTCTAACGCGCTACTCCATTCTTCTTTTTCCGAAAATAAACTCATTAAAATATTGGTCATGATGCCTTCTCCTCCCTATTTGCTTGATGGTCATTCTTCATTCAAAAACCGGCACCATCGCAAATTCTTTTATTCTATAAATTATAGTACATGAAATCCTAATAACAGACACCTACTTATGCAGATTAATTAAGGTATCACAGCGCCCCTACGCGTAGAAGTGTGAATTCCTTCGTCATTTTACTTCATCATTTCATTTTATTTCACATTATAAAAGAAAATAGCGTATTTATTTGCGTCCCACAGAATAAAAAAAGCACCTTCCAAATGAATGGAAAGTGCTTGAAATCGTTGGTATAACAACGATTAACGTTTTGAGAATTGAGAAGCTTTACGAGCTTTTTTAAGACCTGGTTTTGCTTATAAATAACACAACAAGTTTGATTACCTTTTAATATCAAGGTTTTTATAGATTTTCCCCAAATCTATATATCAATCAATTTGAACTGATTTCAAGCAACTCGCACATCAAAAAAATACGCAAGCCAGAACATGACTGCTTTTTATAAATAACAGAAACCAATTTTAAAAGTCATTAATTGCTTCACCCATGATTTTTAAGAAATAACCTTTTTCAGGAGCCTCTTCAACACAATATAGCACCAATGATTTTCTTACATAGTTTGCATGGTCTCGTAAAAATTTAGAGTTTAGTGGAAAGCCTTTCGCGTTTGCAAACAAGCCACCAAACCGAATGATCGTCCGCGTGTTCCCTTCTCGAAAAGGATGAATCAGCCACAGTTTAGCAATTAGATCAGAAAACAATGGTATTGTTTCTTCTAAACTAATTTCTGACCAGGAAACCTGATTCAATTTATCAAGAACAGCCACAATCTGATCAGTTAACGAAGAAGTATCCCCATACCTTAAGGATACACCGCCTAAAACCTCTTCTTCCTTAAAAATATCAATCGTTCTTAGCTGCCCAGCCCAAGGATATAAATCACCAAATATATAGCCGTGAATCGCAAGGAGAGTTTCATAGTTAAGTGATCTATTCTCAAACCAAGCGTCAATATCTAGTAACTTTAAGTAGGTAATATCTGCCTCTGCCTTATCAAGAAGCTCTTTATTAGTTATCCCTAAATGGTTCTTCAAAACATCTGTACCAGGAATTACATAGGGATCAAACATTTTGTAAACCCATATTACGGTATTTTTCAATAACCGATTCTAAAGCATCTGCAATTTCAATATTTCCAGCAACATACTCTTCTACTAATTTCATCGTATCTTCTGAGGGAGCTGCTGCATCTAATGTTGAGTAGCTTAAGGCTACATTACGAAGTTTTTCACGCTCGATTTTTGTGGTGTTTTTTATTGAATATTTATAATCAGACATCTCCTACCAACTCCTTAAAAATCTCTTGATGAATAGTATAGCATGAATCAATATTTTATTTATTGATGAAAGTATACTTTTGAGAAAAAAATATGGTTTAAAATATTCCTATTTTAATATCTCCAAAGCCCGTTAAGCTACATAGACTTCGAAGTCCTTGTCGCTACAAATAAACATTCAATATTATTACCTTCGTATATTAATCAATCTTGCATGAGACAATAGCATTTTGAAGCTTTATATCTATACCCCTATCAAATTTTTAAAACTAATATTTCTCACTGTACCTAGAATAATTAGTAACAATATCATCAATAATATTTATTCGCAATCAAACAAGATAAAAAGAACGATTAAATAGTATCTGACCTAGGTCTTAAAAACAGCCAATTCAAAATCTCGTACATTTTTTCGTACCTAAGCGTACAAAAAAAGACACTCTCCAAAAATTGGAAAGTGCCTGAAACGTTGATATATAAAGGATATTAACGTTTTGAGATGTGACTCGTACTTATTACAAGTACTTCTATCAATAGAAATCCAATTATATCAACATTACAAACATCTAAAAAACAGTTTGATATGGATAAAATAGGATTAATATTGATATTACTTGAACCAATTTGAACCAAAGATGAATGGTAGTTGAATACAATTTTCTTACTAGTTTATCAATCTTTTTTAGAGTTATTCCTCCCCTCTTATTTATTTGAGACCGTATTGATGGCTGGATAGCTGTCTAATAGGGGTTTCAAGGCCAGAATTAGCTAAGCTACTAGATTCTCGAATAATTGTATAAGCCGGTCACACCTACTTAAATGTGATTGAGAAGGTCAAATATAGGGTCAAAAAATACTCGTCAGTATGTCAGATAGATAAATCCAATTTTACGCCAAAAGCAGATCCTTTTCTCTTAAAATAGTAAGAGCCATCGAAGATTTATGTTTCACTTCGCACGGCTTTTACTTTAATTTTCCAATTTATCAAAAGGACATTTTACGTCTTTTTATCTTTTACCGAGATAGATGACAGTTGCTACTTAATCTAGCAAATTCGCTACACGACTTTTTATATCATCTCTAATTTCTCTGAATTTATTAATGATTTCTTCTTCTGTTCCAGTTGCTTTGGCTGGATCTTCCAAATCCCAATGAACATGCTTAATCCCTTTTGGAATTACTGGACATTTATCTTTGGCATCGCCACATAGCGTAATAATTAGGTCTGCTTGATTAAAATAATCCATATCGATCAAATCAGATGTTTGCGTAGAGATATCTATCCCTTCCTCAGCCATTACTTGAACGGCTCTAGGATTTAACCCATGTTGTTCAATGCCGGCGCTTTTAATTTCAAATTCATCTGTTGGCAAAATCGCTTTCCCATAGCCTTCTGCAATTTGACTACGACAAGAATTGCCTGTACATAAAAAGTAAATTTTTCTCATTATTATTTCCTCCGATATCAGACAATTCTGATGGATTTTGAATGAACCAATTTTTTTGTGCGATTAGATATTTTAACTAACAGTAACATGACTGGCACTTCAACTAAGATGCCAACTGCCGGCGCTTATGTAAAAATATAGATAATCATCTATGTTTTGTCAAATGCTTCTGTCTTTCAGTTCAAATTAATTAGTTTATTATTTGCATTCGATTCAATCTAATTTGAAAATCACTACTTATATAGATGCATCCATACAATCTATATAACTCCTCACATATTCAAATTAAAATTTGATTATTCTATTAATCTATGATACACTACATTCAAATATCCGTTAGAATAAAGGAGGAGCTGTATGAAAAACGAAATTTGTGAAATCTCATGTGTTCATGAAGATAAAGTTTTACTAGGAAAAGAAAAGTTACAAACTGAGGATATTTCGAGCTTAAAAAGTGTCTTCAAAATTTTAGCTGATGAGAATCGCTTAAAAATTATCTACGCCCTAAGTTATGAGGATGAATTATGTGTATGTGATATCGCAGCAACTATCGAGGCAACCGTGGCAACAACCTCACACCATTTATTATCATTGAAAAAAAATGGAATTGTTGTGAGTCGGAAAGTAGGGAAATTGGTTTATTACTCTATCAAGAATGATAAATTTGTCCAACTACTAAATTCCAAACTGTATTTAGAAGATGAGGTGCTAGTATGAGTGAAAAAAAACAAGTCTATCGGGTTGAAGGATTGAGCTGTACGAATTGTGCGGCAAAATTCGAAAAAAATGTTTCTCAAATACCAAAAGTTACCGATGCAAAAGTAAATTTCGGTGCCGGAAAAATCTCTATCGAAGGCGAAGCGACTATTGCGGAAATTGAAGCTGCAGGAGCTTTTGAGAATCTTAAAGTTCAGTCCGAACATGATACAGAACCTCGCATTGAAACAAAAGAGCCTTTTGTGAAAAGAAACTGGAACCTATTGGTTTCACTGTTTTTAATTATTTTGGCATTAGGATCTCAAGTAGTTAACGGTGAAGATGCGCTATTAACAGAAGGATTATTTATACTAGCGATTATTATCGGCGGATTTAGTTTGTTTAAAGAAGGATTTTCAGACCTATTAAAATTGAATTTCTCAATGGAATCTCTTATGACAATTGCAATCATTGGTGCTGCAATTATTGGCGAGTGGACTGAGGGCTCAATCGTTGTTATCTTATTTGCAATTAGCGAAGCTTTAGAACGGTTTTCAATGGATAAAGCAAGACAATCAATACGTTCCCTAATGGATATTGCTCCGAAAGAAGCATTAATTAGAAGAAATAATGTTGAACAAATGATTAATGTTTCAAAAATCGAAGTAGGCGATATTATGATCATTAAGCCTGGACAAAAAATTGCTATGGATGGTCAAGTCATTAAAGGCCATTCCTCAGTAAATCAGGCTGCGATTACCGGTGAATCTGTCCCTATTGAAAAAAATATTAATGATGATATCTTTGCAGGAACGATTAATGAAGAAGGTGCACTTGAAGTCAAAGTTACAAAGCATGTGAACGACACGACAATTGCCAAAATTATTCACCTAGTTGAAGAAGCACAAGGTGAACGAGCACCTGCTCAAGCATTTGTCGATAAATTTGCGAAATATTATACACCCACCATTATGGTGATTGCCGCATTAATCGTCATCGTTCCCCCATTATTTTTTAACGGAGATTGGAATACTTGGTTGTATCAAGGGCTCTCTTTATTAGTTGTTGGCTGTCCTTGTTCTTTAGTAATCTCAACACCTGTGTCTATCGTTTCAGCAATTGGAAACTCTGCTAAAAATGGTGTTTTGGTAAAAGGCGGTATTTATCTTGAAGAAATTGGTGGCCTCAAGGCGATTGCCTTTGACAAAACAGGAACATTGACTAAAGGAACACCAACGGTAACAGATTTCACTACAGTTGATTCAAAAGACGAAGAGAAATATTTCTCAATTATTACAGCATTAGAATCATATTCTCAACATCCTCTCGCGTCAGCAATCTTAAAAGAAGCTGATAATAGAGCGATTTCTTATAAATCAGTAGTTGTTGACGAGTTTACTTCAATTACTGGAAAAGGAATACAAGGAAACATTGAGGGGATTACCTATCTTGTAGGGAGTCCAAAGCTTTTTGAATCTATCTTAACAGATAACTCAAAGATTATTGAAAATTACCAAAGACTTCAGCAACAAGGAAAAACAGCAATGCTCTTAGGAACAGATAAACAAATTTTAGCAGTCATTGCAGTAGCTGATGAGTTAAGAGAATCAAGTAAAGCAGTCATTGAAAAATTACATGATTTAGGAATCGAGCATACGATAATGCTGACTGGTGATAATGCTACAACTGCTCAGTCAATCGGAAAACAAACAGGTGTAACTGAAATAAAAGGCGATTTGATGCCTCAAGATAAATTAGATTATATTAAATCACTTAAGGAAACCTATGGAAAAGTCGCCATGGTTGGTGATGGTATTAATGACGCACCAGCATTAGCTGCCTCAACAGTCGGTATCGCAATGGGTGGCGCTGGAACAGATACAGCTTTAGAAACAGCTGATGTAGCTTTAATGGGTGATGACTTACAGAAACTTCCCTTTATAGTTAAATTAAGTCGACAAACATTGAGAATCATTAAGCAAAATATTACCTTCTCATTGGGAATCAAACTATTAGCATTATTACTTGTAGTTCCAGGCTGGTTAACGTTATGGATTGCTATCTTAGCTGATATGGGAGCAACTATATTAGTTACCTTGAACGGCTTACGACTGATGAAAGTTAAATCTAAATAGACAAGTAGTAGCATAAAAAGAGGAAAGACTAGCGACGGCAGCGCCGTATAAGCTAGTCTTTCCTCTTTTTAATGCTGTTGCAGGACGGCGTAGCCGGACTGCATGGGCAAGCCCCTCTTTCTAACAGGGGGCTAACAAAGAACAGGAAACTGTGACAACTACCCATTTGGGAGTGTCCTAGCAGTATTTTCTTTGTCACGTGCTTATAAAGCTTGTCACTTTATTTTGATGATGGATACGCTGCGTTTAACAGATGTTCTTTCTCGACTTCCATCACGAATGGCAGATAAAGATATTGTTGTTCTAGTAGATATTGATTGTCCTCTGTGTACTGATAAGAAGCGGTTTCTTTTGAATACACCAACGGGGCAATTCGCACATCTCCGGTTGATTGATTGATCGAGTATAAAAGAATGACTTTTTCAACTAGTTTCTTTGGCAAATGTTTCCCAAAATAGGAATAGGATTCTTGATTTGCTAAATAGACGAGTAAGCGATCCACACTAAAGTTGGAGAAGGTAAAGGGCATCATGTGCAGAATATGATTTTGATTATCATGGTGTAAATAGAGTTGCGCTTCTTTACCAAAATTGGTTGAACCAAGGTAAAGTTGCTTTTTCTCATCGATACATTGGAAAGTAAACTGGTCTTGTTCGGTTGGTGGAATGAGGTTTGTAATAAAAAATTCAATCATCCGATCCATTTCTTTTTCACTGACATGACCTGCTTGTTTCAGTTCGTCTACTATCAGTCCTTCAATCTTAGGATCAAGCTTACCTGCCTTCTTTTGAAGCATTTCTAAAATGTATTGATTCTCTTGATCACCATACAGAAGATATTCATTGGTGACATGACCTACCTCCGCAATCTGGTGAAGAGTTTCGGTTTTTGGAAGATTAATCCCGCGTTCCCAATTATTGACAGTGCTTCGTGGTAAATCACCAATTAGTTTGCCAAATTTCTCCATACTCAACTTTAACTCTTGGCGAATCTGGCGAATTCGATTGCCCACTGCTTGCTTGTCTATCTCCATGAAAAAACCTCCTCATGATAAGTTCTTAAATTTATTATACGTGTGTACTTAAAAAAAGTCAAAATATATTGACTTAAAATAAATACAGGCGTACAATCCGTTTGTACTTAAAATAAGTCTGAAGGTTCTTTGACAAGTAAATAGCAGAAGGAGGTTTTTCTATGAATCAAGTGAATCAACATGATCTCGGGGAATCGATTCGAGTTTCTCGAGAAGAAAGGGGGTGGACCCAGCGATATTTAGCAGAAAAAGTAGGGATTTCGAGATCGTTATTATCAAAGGTAGAAAAAGGAACGAGACAATTAAGTGAAGAAAAATTGAATCTTATACTGGATAGTTTGCAAGAAGCGGTCATTCCAGTTAACCGTGTTTTGATTGATTATCTAACCATTCACTTTTTCTCGAATCAACATTTAAAGTTGATTGAAGAGATTATTGGCATGCCTATTGAACGCTTTGAGGAACTGGATTATGCACCAAAGGGCTATATTGGGCAATATGTTTGGAATCAAGTAATCACGATTCGGTATTCCATTGACGATACGGTAAAAGGAACCGTAATGGAGTTTTCAGGTCAAGGCTGTAAACATCTTGCCATGCGTTTGAAGACCGCAAAATCAAACTGGCAAGAGTTCTTTCGTAAGGTATTAGATTATCAGGGAAACTTTACACGGATTGATTTTACTTTAGATGATTTTGTGGGGAGTCTCAGCATTCCAGAACTGAAGCGTAAGGTAACACTAGGCCATGTGTGGACCACTTTTCAAGTGAGTGAATCTCATGGCGGTACGGATATCATAAACAATGAATCAAATGGTGAGACCTTGTATTTAGGCTCAAAGAAGAGTCAGTGTCGCTTTTGTTTTTATCAGAAGGATTATGAACAACGCAAAAGACGAGGAATTCCTTTAGAAGAAGCAGAAGTAAAAAATCGCTTTGAACTACGGTATCGAAAAGAGAAAGCGCAAAGCTTGGCAAAGATTATTTCAAGAACCCATGATTTAACCAAACTGTTCTTTGAGTTACTTAATGGCGCAATTTGTTTTTATGACCGTGATCCAAATGATCCAGGTGCAAAAGTCGATAAAAAATGGGCAGCCTTTATTGGCAATCATGGCGCAATCACCATTTCTTTAGAAACAATTCCTCAAAGCTTTGAAAAAAGTATGAATTGGTTAATTCACAGCGTTTCTCCCACCCTCGCATTTATTCAAGAGGTAGATAATCATTTTGATTCAAATTTGATTAACGAGATTATTAGCTGTGGGGAACTTAGTTCACGGCAGCAAAAAATATTAGAAAATTTGATTGCTGAGCCTGATTATTATCAGGAAGAAGTAGAATTTTATATCCAGTGTCTTCAAAATATGAAGACAGAAAAAATACACAAAAAAAAGCAAAGCACAGCTTACACATTAAAATGTATAAACGTACTCCGCCCTAGACAAGTTGAGTATAGCACATTTCCTTGTGTCAGCCAAAAAACATTTTTGGAAAGGAAATAGACTATGAAAAATACAATAACTACTTATGAATTGCCCTATCTACTTACTAGAGAACAAGCTTCTCAGTTTTTAGGGATTGATCCAAAATCTTTTGATAAATTCGTTCGCGCAAACGATGAGTTAGAGCGTTTTATGATAGGAAGACAAGAGCGATACACTGTCACTTCTCTTATCAGTTTTATTAAGACGCACTCTATCTAGCTAAAATATCGTAGGATGGTTGATTAGATGCTTTTCGCCATGTAGAATGGCGGTGTATTCAACTAGCATTTATCAACCATCTTTCAGTGAAAGGATTTGTTATAAATGCCTAGTATAATTAAACGTGGTAACTCATATAGAGCTCAAATTTCACTTTATAACCATGGTCAACATAAGAAATTGACAAAATCATTTAGCTCTAAAAAGGAAGCAACTCGTTGGGCTTTGGAAAATGAATTGGAGAAAGGAAATGGAAAACAATTAGCAGAGCGTACAACAACATTTGCTGACTTCTTTGAAAACTGGATTCATATCATAAAGAAAAACGATGTAAAAGAAACGACTTTTCAAAATTATCAAAGGACTTCTCAAGTGGTGAAGAAATTATTTGGTGATATACAGTTAAAGGATTTGAACGATATTGTAGTACAACGAAAAATAGATAAGTATGCGGAGACTCATTCTCGTAAAACCACTCATGAAGTACTATTGAAAATCAAACCAGCATTACGTGATGCTTATGCTCGTGGCTATCTTGCTACCGATTTTGCAAATTTAGTCAAAACACGAGGGAAAGTTTTGGATAAGAGAAACCGTGCGCTTTCCATTACCGAATTAAAGAAACTACGTACTTATGTCATTAATCATCAAGAAAATGAATTTTACATTCTTGTACTCCTTGCCTTAGAAACTGGTATGAGACGCGGAGAACTTTTAGGTATGCGTCCCGAAGACCTCTTTGAATATGGTGTCCATGTCAGACGTTCTCTTAGTCCAACTTCTGAAGATACTTCGTTAAAAACCAAAAATTCAAGACGAGATATTTCCATTAACCAAGAAGTCTACAATATTCTAAAATCTGTCCCGATTAAGGATAATGGATATTTTTTTGATCCTGACGGCTTTCAACAATCTGTTAAGCTCGCCAGATTACTGAAAAAACTAGATATTCCAAAAACTACCTTCCACGGCCTAAGAGATACCCATGCTTCTTTTCTATTTTCACAAGATATTGATATTGCCTATGTATCAAAACGCTTAGGTCATATCAATATTCAAACAACACAGAACTATTATCTTGAACTGATGCCAGAAAAAAAGCACCAGCAAGATGCTGATGCTTTAAACCTCTTAAATTCTTTGTCAAATTTATAATTTGAACCAACTTGAACCAAAAAATTCTTGTAAACGTTGATACAATAAGGAATTGATTAACGTTTTGAGAATTGAGAAGCTTTACGTGCTTTTTTAAGACCTGGTTTTTTACGTTCAACCATGCGGGCGTCACGAGTAAGCAAGCCAGCACGTTTCAAAGCCAAACGGAAGTCAGGATCAACTTCTAACAATGCGCGCGCGATACCATGACGGATAGCGCCGGATTGTCCTGCGTAGCCACCACCGTTTACGTTTACGAAGACATCGTAAGCGCCTTTGGTTTCAGTAACGCCGAATGGTTGGTTGATAACTTCACGCAAGTCAGCGTGTGGGATGTATTCAGTCACATCTTTGTTGTTAACAGTGATTTTACCAGTACCCGGTACCAAACGTACGCGAGCAACTGCATTTTTACGACGGCCAGTGCCGATATATTGTGCTTGTGCCAATGAAATTCCCTCCTATTAGATTAAGTTTGTGATGTCCAAAACTTCTGGTTTTTGAGCAGCATGTGGATGTTCAGCGCCACCGTATACATGCAACTTCATGCCTTGAGCGCGGCCCAAAGTATTTTTAGGAAGCATGCCTTTTACAGAAGTTTCGATCAGACGACGAGAATTTTTAGCACGCAATTCGCCAGCAGAAACTTGTTTCAATCCGCCAGGGAAGTTTGAGTGACGGTAGTAAATCTTGTCACTTGCTTTGTTACCAGTCAATTTCACTTTATCTGCATTAATTACGATTACAAAGTCACCAGTATCCACATGAGGGGTGAATGTAGGTTTGTTTTTACCGCGCAAGACAGATGCTACAACTGCAGACAGACGACCCATAGGCACATCTGTCGCGTCAACGACATACCATTTACGTTCTACTTCGCCAGCTTTGGCCATATATGTTGTACGCAAGATTTTTTCCTCCAATTTCGATTTCGAATGTTTACAATCACGTGAGTTTCCGGGGCTCTTGTGGGGTAAACAATACCATTTAACATAATACCTTCTATATCAAGCAAAGTCAACGATTATCTCCAAGTTTTACCGATATCTGGACAAAATATTCAGGCACACTTTTTGATTGCGCAACGTTTTTCTACTATATAGAAGAACGCTACATCGGTGGTAGATTGCGTTCTACTCGATCCATGGGCCAAGCCAGACGTTTTGGGCGACCGGCGGGGGTCTTAGCATCGAAATACGCGCGGGTGTAGGTCTTTTGGACAGAAGGGGATAGGTTTGTAAAATTTTCATAAGCACGAGTGCTGACTTGTAGGCGTGCAGCCAGTTCTGCCACCTGTTCTGAGGTGACGGCTGTCGGTGGTTTCGCTTGTTGCCATTGCCCATTGGCTTGGGTCTCGGCGATTTTTGCTTGGCCTGGCTTTGTCATTTGACCACTAGCTTGCAGTTTCTCCGCCAAAGCTTTGTTTTTCGCGGACCATTTACTGTTTGGACGACACTGGGCGAAATATTTCTGATAAGATCTGACATCGATTTTCTTCATCTACCCATCAATCCAACCAAAACACAGGGCTTCTTCTAGTGCTTCCTTGGCAGTCAAGGTAGTCGGGCCCCCTTTTTTGCCAAAACAAAGCCAAACTACCTCAGTTTTAGTGCCATACTCTTCTAACCACCGGCGGAAATCTCGGCGTTCTTTAAAGGTATCCAGTTTTTTCATCCCCACACCCTCCTTTTTCGATACTTTATTTTTATCATGACGAGATCTTTCTAAAGAAACCCAAAATAAAAAAGCAATGAATAATGAGGGATATCTGTATATTCCCAGCTATTTTTAACATTTTATGTATATTTATTTATTTTTATCTTGCATCTTGTATGAATATTTGTTAAGATAGCCTCAGTTAATTGAAATTGACGAAAAGCGAGGGTGTATAAATATGAAAGAAAAAGTAGTTTTAGCCTATTCCGGAGGTTTGGATACTTCTGTTGCCATCAAATGGTTAGTCGATGAAGGGTTTGATGTGGTGGCTTGCTGCCTGGATATCGGGGAAGGTCGGGATATGCAGTTCATCAAAGACAAAGCACTTCAGGTGGGTGCGATTGAATCTTACGCATTGGATTGCAAAGAAGAGTTTGCCAACGACTATGCGCTGATTGCCTTGCAAGGCCATACTTTTTACGAACAGTCTTACCCCTTAGTTTCTGCCCTCTCTCGTCCTTTGATTGCCAAAAAGCTTGTGGAAGTGGCTCATGCGGCTGGTGCTACGACAGTGGCTCACGGCTGTACCGGCAAAGGCAATGACCAAGTACGTTTTGAAGTGGCGATTGCCGCCCTTGACCCCCATCTAAAAGTCATCGCACCGGTGCGGGAATGGAAATGGTCCCGGGAAGAAGAAATCGCCTATGCCGCGGAAAAAGGGGTGCCGATTCCTGCCAATTTGGATAACCCGTATTCCATTGATCAAAACATCTGGGGTCGGGCATGCGAATGTGGGATTTTGGAAGATCCATGGGCAGCCCCACCAAAAGAAGCTTATGCCATCACCGCCGAACTGGAAGATACCCCAGATGTAGCTGATATCGTGGAAATTACCTTCGACCAAGGGGTGCCGGTGGCTTTAAACGGCGTTGAAATGAGTTTTTATGAAATCATCGATGAACTAAACATCACCGCTGGCAAACACGGGATCGGTCGGATCGATCACGTGGAAAACCGGTTAGTCGGGATCAAGTCCCGGGAAGTTTATGAATGTCCAGGGGCAATTACCTTGATGAAGGCCCACAAAGAGTTAGAAGATTTGACTTTCGTCACCGAATTGGCACATTTCAAACCAACCATTGAGAACCAACTCAGCGATGTCATCTACAACGCTTTGTGGTTTAATCCCTTGACTGATGCGTTGATTGCCTTCTTAAAAGCGACGCAAAAATACGTGAATGGCGTGGTGCGGGTAAAACTTTTCAAAGGCAATGCCATCGTGGAAGGTCGGAAATCCGATAATAGCCTCTACAACGAAAACTTAGCGACATATACTTCAGCCGATACTTTTGATCAACACGCAGCAATCGGCTTTATCAAACTATTTGGCTTGCCAACCAAGGTCAATGCCGAAGTCCAAGCCAAGGTCAACGAGAAACACTTGGTGAAATAATTTAGGTAGTTTTTCCTGATGATGCGTACCGCGAGCCGCACGTGAGGATGAAAATACACTTTCCCGATGATGCGTACAGGGAGGCGTACTTGGGGAAATACGCAAAGGCATAAGCAGGATTTGCCTGCTTATGCCTTTGTTACTTATGAAAATCACCGTATAACCACTGGGATTTGCTATACTTAAAGTAGTTAGAAAGCGCCAACAGGTAAGGGTCTTTCTCAGAATATATCAACGAGGGGATGAACGAATGGCAAAATTATGGGGTGGCCGTTTTGACGGCAAGAATGAAGGTTGGATCGATGCCTTTGGGGCTTCCATCAACTTCGATCAAAAAATGGCGCAACAGGATATTTTCGGCAGTCTGGCTCATGTGAAGATGTTGGCCCATACTGGCATTATCTCGCAAACAGATGCGGAGCAAATTACCGCGGGCCTACTTGCTGTTAAGGACAAATTGGAGGCTGGTCAGTTAACCTTTACTGTAGAAAATGAAGATATCCACATGAATATCGAAACCTATCTCCACCAAGAAATCGGCGCGGTGGCGGGCAAGCTCCACACGGCCCGCAGTCGGAATGACCAAGTGGCGACGGATATGCACCTCTATTTGAAAGATACCCTTCACACTGTCATCGACAAGATTCAAACATTTCGTAGTGTCTTGGTAGATAAGGCAGAAGCAAATGTTTATACCGTGATGCCCGGCTACACTCATCTACAACACGCACAACCCATTAGCTTTGGTCAGCATTTATTGGCTTACTACAACATGCTGACTCGTGACCAGGAGCGGTTTTCTGAGAGTATCAAGCGTACCGATCTTTCACCTTTAGGAGCGGCCGCTTTGGCAGGTACGACTTTTCCTATCGATCGAGAGTTTTCCGCTAAAGAACTAGGCTTTGCCACTGTCTATACGAATAGTTTAGATGCTGTCAGCGACCGGGACTTTATTCTGGAGTTTCTTAGCAATAGTGCCATTTTGATGATGCACCTTTCGCGTTTTTGTGAGGAACTAATTTTGTGGTGTAGTCATGAATTTCAGTTTGTCGAGCTGACGGATACTTTTTCCACTGGCAGCTCCATCATGCCACAAAAGAAAAACCCCGACATGGCGGAGTTGATTCGAGGCAAAACCGGACGAGTTTACGGCAATCTTTTCGGCCTACTAACAGTGATGAAAGGCCTGCCTCTCGCCTACAACAAAGATTTTCAAGAAGACAAAGAAGGGATGTTTGACACCGCTGAGACGATCCTCACCAGTCTGGATATCATGGCGGGGATGATCCATACCATGACTGTTCACCAAGAACACATGCTGGAATCTACCGAAAAAGACTTCTCCAACGCTACCGAACTGGCGGATTATCTGGCGAGCAAAGGGATTCCTTTCCGCGAAGCCCACGAAATTGTCGGCAAACTGGTGATTGATGGTATCCACAAAGGTCGCTACCTACAAGACATCCCTTTAGAAGAATACCAAGCCATCACACCGGTTATCGAAGCCGATGTTTATGAGAAACTGGATTCCTTCAATGCAGTGAAAAATCGCCATTCCTTAGGGGGCACCGGCTTTGATCAGGTGAAACACCAGATTCAATTGGCCAAAGAGCAGTTGGAACAAGAATAAATGGTACGAAAAAACGGGAACCCGCGGGCTCCCGTTTTTTTAATCTTACTGATTATTTACCAAGTTCTGGTGCTTTGCCCAAGTGCGCTTGGATCATCCAAATACGTTTTTCAGTAGCGCCTTTGAAGTCAATGAACATGTCTTCTGTTACATTGTCTTCTTCTTCGCCAGCAACTTCGATCCCTTTTTCAAAGACTTCAACTAAATAGCGGTAGTTTGCTACCAATGTTGCCAAACGTTCTTCCATTGAACGGTCGTAGCTGCCTTTTTCGTCTTTAATTTTGGTGTTTTCAGCCATTTCTTTCAAAGTAGAATAAGGTGCGCCGTCTAATGTGATTAAGCGTTCAGATACTTCATCTAATTGATCATTGACGTCATCCATGAAAGTATCCATCAATGGGTGCAAAGTTAAGAAACCAGCACCACGCATGTACCAGTGTGTTTGATGAATGACCATAGACATTTGGCTAAGGTCGGCTACTAATTGGTTCAAGACTTCTTTGGTTTTTTCGTACTTCATTACAAATCCCCCTACAAGATATTTTTAAGGAAGAACCGTTATTTTGCGGAGCTCCCTCGGTTACATATCTATGGTAGTATGAAAGTTCAAAAATGTACAATAATCCGCTTATCACTAATTATTTGTAAGTCTAGAGCTACTTTATAATAATTATTAACTGAAAATTTAGCTATTCTTTTGTTACTACTCTCGAAAAACCCACCGTTATTTCATTTTTTCAGCAAGTTCCTTCGTCAACTCATCTTGCGCCTGTTGCCAATCATTGGTCAAGGTCTCTTGGTCTTTCACTCCGGCCACAAATGCAAGATATAACTTTTCTTGTTCCGCTTGTTGACCTGCAACAACGGTCCACTTCCCTTTGACCGGTTTCATTTCCAACATCACGGTCACAGGCTCGGTCTTCACGGGAGGAGCTTGCAAGACTTGCTTCAGCTCAAGGATAGTTTGCTTTTGCAGTTTTGTCTCATCTTTGGCAAGACTCGTATCCGCTAGCATCGCCTCTGTTACTTTCTCAGTCGTTTGTTTCATCACCGCTACGATATCCAAACCGTAAATCTCATAGCTGACGTTACGAACCGAATCTGTTTCTGTCACCTTCACTTGGTAATCCGTAGCACTTCGGACTTTTTCCATCAATAGTTGCGAAATTTCCGCCGCAGTCTCTTCACTGACTTCGGTATCGGCAGCCACCAATCCTGAGGCAAAGGTATCTTGAAAGAGGGCGGCATTTGCTTCAAAGTTTTTGGTGAGTTCTTTGCCATTTTGAAAGTTTTCCGTGAATTTCGTTTCCTCTTTTTGATAAACCAGCTGCTCCACAAACAACGTAGCCGCCTCTTTTGCCGGGATTGCTTTGGCACACCCCGTCAAAAATAGCAGTCCAATGAATACTGGTAATAGATATTTTCTCATGTTGGGCTCCTTCTATACTGTTTTTCTTATTATCGGAAACTTTTTTCTGTCTGTCCAGTTTTAGTCGCTTTTCGCGTATCTTCCTCTGAAAAGAGGTATTCCTATGTTAGAAAAAATTCTGTTGTTCATCATTGGTTGTATCTTGGGTTCTTTTTTTTGGTTAGTCGCCGAACGTTGGCCCCAAGGATTGTCCATCTTGCGTCCCGCTTCTCATTGTAGTAGCTGCCAAACTCCTTTGCGCAAGCGGGATTTAATTCCTTTACTCTCCGCCTTACAGTTGAAGTTCCGTTGCCGAGACTGTCGCCATCCCTTTTCCAAAATGAGTTTCTTTGCGGAACTGGCCAGTGGCTGCTTCTTTGTCTTCACCTTTCCCCAGTTTTTGACTTCCACCACTCTATTGCCTTTCGTTTGGTTATTGACTGCCTTTATGATGGCTCTAGCCGACATCCGTCACTATATCCTAGAACCAAAAATCTTCTATCCTGCTAGTCTGATGCTTTGGCTCTGGCATTTCCACCAAGGAGCAGCTGTTCAATGGTTGACGGTATTGTATTGTATCGGTATCAGTAGCTTTCTGATGATTTTTTTGAGAGGACGGTTTGGCTTCGGTGACCTTTTATTGCTCCTTAGTTGGAGTCCTTGGCTTAATTTGCAACAATTTTGTCTACTCCTCATTTTCGCGAGTTCTTTAGGTCTTGCCACATTTGGGATTTACTATGTAACGCAGCGAAAACATCACCGTTTTCCACGTAGCCAAGAACTACCGCTACCCTTTATTCCTTTTCTAGCAAGTGGGCTTTGGCTGATTCTTCGGTTTGGATTGTGAGAAACATCTAGGCGTTCTATGAATTATCCTCACCTAAAGAACACAAAAATGCGCAATTCCCACAGGAGTTGCGCATTTCTGATTTTCACAAGGAGAGGGCTTATAAGTTTGCAAATTTTTCCAGTAAACGAATCATTTGGCAAGTAAAGCCGTATTCATTGTCGTACCAAGCGACTGTTTTCACCAGTTGGAAATCCCCAGCTGTAGTTACTTCGGTTTGGGTTGGGTCAAAGATTGAGCCTTGTGTGGTCCCAATAACATCTCCGGAAACAATTTCCCGATCATCATAACCAAAGGATGGATTGTCTACTGTGTGTTTTTTAATTGCTTCGTTGACTTCATCAGCGGTTACTTTTTTCTTCAAAATAGAAACCAATTCAGTCAAAGAGCCATCCACTACTGGTACCCGTTGTGCGTGACCTTGGAGTTTCCCTTGCAATTCAGGAATAACCAAGCCGATTGCTTTAGCGGCACCGGTTGAATGAGGGATGGTGTTATCTGCTGCAGAGCGGGCTGCCCGCAAATTGCCACCTTTCACTGGGCCATCCAATAACATTTGTGTCGAAGTATATGCGTGAACTGTGGTCATCGTCCCTACTTCGATCCCAAATTCGTTATTTAAGAAATAAGCCATTGGTGCTAAACAGTTAGTCGTACAAGAACCAGCAGAGATAATCTTGTCATTGGCATCCAATGTGTCGTCATTTACATTATAAACGATTGTCTTCATAGCCCCAGCTGGTGCCGAAATCACTACTCGTTTTACGCCAGCATCCAAGTGGGCTTGGGCTTTTTCTTCAGAAGTGTAAAAACCCGTACATTCCAATACGATATCCACGCCATTTTCTTTCACCCAAGGAATCTTGCGTGCATCAGGTTCAGCGTAAACCCGTGTCACTTCGCCATCGACGACAATAGAGTCTTCTGTAGCAGTTACTTTTCCAGGATAAGTTCCGTGGGTCGAGTCAAATTGCAACAATTGCGCCAACATCGTCGGACTAGTCAAATCATTGATTGCCACCACTTCAATATCATCAGAAACTTCTTGAATACGACGAAAAGCCAAACGACCAATCCGTCCAAAACCGTTGATACCTACTTTTACTGTCATAAACTTTTGACCTCCTTTAAAGTATGGAACCATTACAATAACTATTTTGCGATTCACTGGGTGGAAAGTCAAAAGATACGTTTTGCGAAAAATTTCATAACTGATCGCTAATCGGCAATGCAAAAGCACACGATCTCTTTTAGCTGAGGGATTTTGTGAAATGAACTTCCAATCTACATAAAAAGCTCGCCCTCATTAAGAGGAGCGAGCTTTTTGTCATGCTGAGTCTTAGTTTTGTTCGTTCAAAGCGTCTTCTGCTGCCATTTGTGCTTCGATGTCTGAGATACTGTAGACATTTTCGCTAGCGACAGTGACTTCTTTGGGCTCCATATTGCGGTAATGAGCCATACCGGTACCAGCAGGAATGATCTTCCCGATGATAACATTTTCTTTCAAACCAAGAAGTGGATCTTTCTTGCCGCGAATCGCTGCATCCGTCAAGACACGAGTCGTTTCTTGGAAGGAAGCGGCAGACAAGAAGGAATTGGTTTCCAGAGAGGCCTTGGTAATCCCCAACAAGACTGGACGAGAAGTTGCTGGCACGCCACCGGATACCAAAGTATCGTAGTTGCGGTCTTTGAAGTCAGCGATGTCCAAAAGTGTCCCTGGCAAGATGTCAGAATCACCTGGGTCCATGACGCGGACTTTACGCAACATTTGACGAACCATTACTTCGATATGCTTGTCGCCGATTTCAACCCCTTGCATCCGGTAAACACGTTGTACTTCACGGAGCAAGTAGTTTTCGACTGAAAGCACGTCACGCACTTGTAGCAATTGTTTAGGATCGATGGAACCTTCTGTCAACGGTGCACCCCGGTGGATGAAGTCTCCTTCAGCCACTTTCATGCGAGCTGTATAAGGGACGGTGTAAGTCCGCGTATCGGTTTCCCCTTTGATAGTGACTTCTTTGGTACGAGTCGCTGCATCTTCAGAGATATCGATAACTTCACCAGTTACTTCGGTAATAACCGCTTGCCCTTTCGGATTCCGAGCTTCAAAGATTTCTTGGACACGAGGCAACCCTTGGGTAATATCGTCCCCAGCAACCCCACCGGTATGGAAAGTACGCATGGTCAACTGAGTACCAGGTTCGCCGATGGATTGGGCCGCGATGGTTCCGACTGCTTCACCGACTTCAACTTCATTACCAGTAGCCAAGTTACGGCCGTAACAATGTTTACATACACCGTGTTTCGTATTACATGTGAAGACAGAGCGGATAGAAACAGTTTCGATGCCAGCGTTGACGATTTGTTTAGCCAAATCTTCAGTGATCAACTGGTCTTTACCGATGATCACGGCACCAGTTTCTGGATGGATAACAGATTTGTGGGTATAACGCCCAACCAATCGTTCTTCCAAGGACTCGATGTTTTCATTGCCTTCTTTAATCGCAGCAATTTCCAACCCACGGTCCGTACCACAGTCTTCTTCACGAATAATTACGTCTTGGGCAACGTCTACCAAACGACGAGTCAAGTAACCAGAATCGGCTGTCTTCAAGGCGGTATCGGTCATCCCTTTACGCGCCCCGTGAGTGGAGATAAACATTTCCAAGACCGTCAAACCTTCACGGAAATTGGAGATGATTGGCAATTCCATGATACGGCCATTTGGTGCGGCCATCAACCCACGCATCCCTGCCAACTGAGTAAAGTTGGAGATATTCCCACGGGCACCGGAGTCAGACATCATGAAGATTGGGTTTTTAGCATCCAAGGATTCCATCAGTTTTTGTTGGATTTCATCTTTGGCAGCGTTCCACACGCCGATAACTCGTTCATACCGTTCATCATCCGTAATCAAACCACGACGGAACTGTTTAGTAATGTTTGCTACTTGTTTGTGGGCAGCTTCGATGATGTCATGTTTTTCTGACAAGACCATGATATCAGCAATCCCTACAGTAATCCCGGCATGAGTCGAGTGTTTGTACCCTAAGTCTTTCATGCGGTCAAGCATCATTGAGGTTTCGGTCACTTTGAAACGTTTGAAGACTTCCGCGATGATATTTCCTAAGTTTTTCTTCTTGAATGGTCCAACCAATTCTTGTTCTTTGATAAAGGCTGGAATATCAGTCCCTGCTTCCACAAAGTACTTGTCCGGTGTTTGGACGGTCAAGTTGAAATCAGTTGGTTCGTTCAAGTAAGGAAATTCTGGTGGCATGATGGAGTTAAAGATCACTTTACCAACTGTAGTCACCATCAATTTGCTTCGTTGTTCTTCGGTAAATGGCTTGTCTCCTAATTTCTTAGGATCGACAGCGATACGAGAATGCAAATGCACATAGCCATTGCGCCAAGCTGTCACTGCTTCATCCATATCCCGGAAGAGCATCCCTTCCCCTTCACGGCCATCTTCTTCCATGGTCAAGTAATAGTTCCCCAAGACCATATCTTGAGATGGGGTAACGACTGGTTTGCCATCTTTAGGGTTCAAGATGTTTTGAGCAGCTAACATCAACATCCGTGCTTCAGCTTGAGCTTCTTCATTCAATGGTACGTGAACCGCCATTTGGTCCCCATCGAAATCGGCATTATAAGCTTCACAAACCAATGGATGCAAACGAATGGCCCGGCCTTCAACCAAGACAGGTTCAAAGGCTTGGATCCCCAAACGGTGAAGTGTCGGTGCCCGGTTCAAAAGGACTGGGTGTTCTTTGATGACGTCTTCTAAGACATCCCAAACTTCATCTTCCATCCGTTCAATTTTACGTTTCGCATTTTTAATATTTGAAGCAATTTCTCGTTGTACCAATTCTTTCATTACGAAAGGTTTGAACAATTCGATAGCCATTTCTTTAGGCAGACCACATTGGTACATCTTCAAGAAAGGTCCAACGACGATTACTGAACGGCCAGAGTAGTCCACCCGTTTACCCAACAAGTTTTGACGGAAACGCCCTTGTTTCCCTTTCAACATGTGAGACAAAGATTTCAATGGACGGTTACCTGGACCAGTGACTGGACGGCCCCGACGACCATTATCGATTAAGGCATCGACCGCTTCTTGCAACATCCGTTTTTCGTTTTGGACGATGATGTTTGGTGCGTTCAAGTCCAACAAACGTTTCAAACGGTTATTCCGGTTAATTACCCGACGGTACAAGTCATTTAAGTCAGAAGTCGCAAAACGGCCCCCTTCTAATTGCACCATTGGACGCAAATCTGGAGGAATAACTGGAATGACATCCATTACCATCCAGCTTGGTTTGTTACCGGATTTGCGGAAAGCTTCTAAGATATCCAAACGACGAATCGCACGGGTCCGTTTTTGGCCAGAAGCAGTTTTCAATTCTTCTTTCAGTTCAGCAACTTCGCCTTCCAAGTCCACCCCATCTAACAATTGCTTGATGGCTTCGGCACCCATGGCGGCGTTAAAGCCTTGCCCATATTGGTCCCGTTTTTCCCGGTATTCTCGTTCGGTCAACAGTTGTTTTTTCTCTAAATTGGTATCTCCTGGTTCAATCACCACATAAGACGCAAAGTAGATGACTTCTTCCAAGGCTCGAGGACTCATATCTAAGACAAGACCCATACGAGATGGGATACCTTTGAAATACCAGATATGAGAAACCGGTGCAGCCAATTCGATATGGCCCATCCGTTCCCGACGAACTTTGGAACGAGTAACTTCAACGCCACAGCGATCGCAGACGATGCCTTTGTAGCGAATCCGTTTATATTTACCACAAGCACATTCCCAGTCTTTGGTAGGGCCGAAAATACGCTCATCGAATAAGCCTTCACGTTCTGGCTTTAAAGTACGATAGTTGATGGTCTCAGGTTTTTTAACTTCCCCGTATGACCAGCTTCTGATTTTCTCGGGAGAAGCCAGACCTATTTGCATACTTTCGAATTTATTTACATCGATCAAAAGGGGTTCCCTCCATTTCATTTCTCGGCGGAAAGACCGGCCAAAACAATGCCCTCCGCTAGTCGTCACCAACGTGGCAACTAGCGGGTCATTGGGTTTTCGGTAGGGTCTTTTTAAGCTTGCGGAAAAAGCTAGTTCCCGCGGCTTAGGCTACATTAGTCGACGATGCCACCGTCAGACTCTTGACGATCTTCGGCTGTTTGGACTTGTTGATACAAGGCATCCTCTTCAGCTTGGACTTCTTCTGCAGCTTTTTCTTCTAATTCTTTAGCGGATTGGCGTTGTTGCGCGAATTTTTCAAGGGCGTCGACAGTGATTAAATCATCGTCGTCGTCATCCATATCCCGCAATTCAATCTCTGCGTCATCGATATCCAAGACGCGCATATCTAACCCAAGAGATTGCAATTCTTTCACCAATACTCGGAAGGATTCTGGTACACCTGGTTTTGGAATTGGTTCACCTTTGACGATGGCTTCGTAAGTTTTCACCCGACCGACAACGTCATCTGATTTATAAGTCAAGATTTCTTGCAAAGTATAAGCAGCCCCGTATGCTTCCAAGGCCCAAACTTCCATTTCCCCGAAACGTTGTCCACCAAATTGAGCTTTACCACCCAATGGTTGTTGAGTAACGAGAGAGTATGGTCCAATTGAACGGGCATGGAGTTTATCATCAACCATGTGGGCCAATTTGATCATATACATGACACCGACAGAAATCCGACCATCAAATGGTTCCCCAGTCCGACCATCGTACAAGACCGTTTTCGCATCAGAAGCCATTCCTGCTTCTTTGACAGTCGCCCATACATCATCATCGTTGGCCCCATCAAAGACTGGCGTAGCAACATGGATACCCAACTGACGAGCAGCCATCCCTAAATGCAATTCCAATACTTGTCCGATATTCATCCGCGAAGGTACCCCTAATGGATTCAACATGATATCCACTGGTGTGCCATCTGGCAAGAACGGCATATCTTCTTCCGGCATGATCCGAGAAACGACACCCTTGTTCCCATGACGGCCGGCCATTTTGTCCCCTTCATGAATCTTACGTTTTTGCACGATATAAACACGAACCAACATGTTTACACCCGGTGACAATTCATCCCCTGCTTCACGAGTAAAGATCTTCACATCGTGGACGATCCCACCACCGCCGTGAGGTACCCGTAAAGAAGTATCGCGGACTTCACGAGCTTTTTCACCAAAGATGGCATGCAACAAACGTTCTTCAGCGGAAAGTTCGGTAACCCCTTTTGGAGTGACTTTACCGACTAACAAGTCGCCATCTTGAACTTCGGCACCAATGCGGATAATCCCCATTTCGTCCAAATCTTTCAAAGTGTCTTCGCCGACATTCGGGATTTCACGAGTAATTTCTTCAGGTCCTAATTTGGTATCCCGTGCTTCTGATTCATATTCTTCAATATGGACAGAAGTGTAGACATCATCTTTCACCAAACGACGGCTCATGATGATGGCATCTTCATAGTTGTACCCTTCCCAAGTCATGAAGGCAACTAGCACGTTTTGACCCAATGCCAATTCCCCTTGTTCCATGGAAGGCCCGTCAGCCAACGTATCTCCTTTATCGACTTTTTCACCCAAGGTCACAAGTGGCCGTTGGTTGTAAGAAGTACCGGAGTTTGAACGACGGAATTTAGTCACTGAGTAGACATCCAAAGCGCCATCTTCCCGACGAACACGGACTTCAGAAGCATCGACATACTCAACAACACCTGGGTTTTTACACAACAAGGCAGCCCCTGAGTCATGGGCGGATTTGAATTCCATCCCAGTCCCAACCCATGGTGCTTTCGGGTTGATCAATGGTACTGCTTGCCGCTGCATGTTGGCACCCATCAAGGCCCGGTTGGAGTCATCGTTTTCCAAGAAAGGAATACAAGCCGTAGCTACTGCGACTACTTGTTTTGGTGAAACGTCCATGTAATCGACTTTATCGATGGACACTTCGATATTTTCAGAAGTTGCCCGCGCCATAACAACGTCTTCGGCAAAAGTACCGTCTTCGTTCAACAAGCTATTTGCTTGGGCGACAACGTAATGGTCTTCAATATCAGCTGTCAAGTAATCAATGGTATCTGTTACCCGACCGTGTTCCCGATCCACACGACGGTAAGGTGTTTCGATGAACCCATATTTGTTCACCTTCGCATAAGACGCCAAGGAGTTAATCAGCCCAATGTTCGGACCTTCTGGGGTTTCAATCGGACACATCCGGCCATAGTGGGAATAGTGAACGTCTCGAACTTCATAACCCGCCCGGTCACGAGTCAAACCACCAGGCCCTAAGGCAGATAACCGACGTTTGTGGGTCAATTCACCCAGTGGATTGGTTTGGTCCATGAACTGGGACAACTGGGAAGAACCAAAGAATTCTTTGATGCTTGCCACTACCGGACGAATATTGATCAATTGTTGTGGGGTCAAGGTTTCGGTGTCTTGAATCGACATCCGTTCCCGCACCACTCGTTCCATCCGAGCCAAGCCGATACGGAATTGGTTTTGCAACAATTCACCAACGGAACGAATACGACGGTTCCCTAAGTGATCGATATCATCAACGTTACCGATGTTTTCCATCAAGTTTAAGAAATAGCTCATGGAAGCGATGATGTCAGCCGGACGGACCGTTTTCACGGTAGCATCGGGATAGCCATTACCGATTACATTGATTTCTCGTTCAGGATCTTTTGGTGAGAAGACTTTGATCACTTGGACCACCATCGGATCAGTGACTACTGCGTCTTCTGAAGGATAGTAAGTCACAGAGTTCAAGCCGTTTTCCAAAAATGGTGCCAATTGGTCCATTTCATTGTGGCCTAACACCGTGCCTTTTTCCAAGATGATTTCGCCAGTTTCTGGATCCACCAAGGTTTCAGCCAAGGTCAGATTCAACAAGCGCGTCTTCAAATCGAGTTTTTTATTGACTTTGTAACGACCAACATTAGCTAAGTCATAACGCTTTGGATCAAAGAACCGGGCATTTAACAAGTTACGAGAACTGTCAGCCGTTTTTGGTTCCCCTGGGCGCAGTCGTTCGTAAATGTCTTTCAAGCCTTCATCGGTACGAGAATCACTGGCATTTTTGTGCAAGTCTTTTTCAATAGTGTTGCGCAAAGACTCACTTTCGCCAAAGATTTCAAAAATCGTATCATCGGAACCAAAGCCCAACGCCCGCACCAAAACAGTCAAAGGAATCTTACGGGTACGGTCAATCCGTACATAAGAAATATCTTTGGCATCTGTTTCCATTTCCAACCAGGCACCCCGGTTAGGAATGACAGTTGAGCCAAAGCCCTCTTTCCCATTTTTGTCGACTTTGCCATGGAAGTAGACCCCAGGAGAGCGCACCAACTGGGAAACGATAACCCGTTCTGCCCCGTTGATGATGAATGTTCCTTGTTCGGTCATCAGTGGGAAATCTCCAAAGAAGACTTCTTGTGCTTTGATTTCGCCAGTTTCCCGGTTTGTCAAACGCAAAGTAACATGTAATGGCGCCGAGTAATTGGCATCATGAGCCCGTGCTTCTTCCACCGTATACTTCGGTTCTTTTAGTTCATAATCTACAAATTCTAGTGACAAATTGCCATTGAAGTCATCGATTGGCAAGATGTCTTCAAACATTTCCCGCAAGCCCTCATCTAAGAACCATTGGTAAGAATCCGTTTGAATCTCGATCAGATTCGGTAATTCCAGTACTTCACTGATACGTGCGAAACTTCTACGTTCGCGGTGTTTCCCGTATTTTACTACGTGTCCAGCCAAGCTCTTCACCCCTCAAAATTTCTTTCAAAAAGGCTATCGGATTTCGTTACAAAACTTTTACATATGTTAAGTTTGTGTAACAAAAAGCATTTTTTGCGGCTTTTGGGCACAAAAAAACACAAAAGGTGAAAGCGAAATTTTCGTCTTGCAACTTTTGTTTTCCTGTGCTGGAGCCGGAACGGACAATAGATCGTTCCTACTTCCTTGTGTCAATCAGATAGTTTTTGCATTTACCTATTATATAGAAGAGAGACGCAAATGTCAACGTCTCACCCCTTGGAATTTTCATGAAAAGCTTGATAGTTAAGGTATTCTTTAGGATTTTTCCATGAAAATGAGAATCGCAACCAAAAACACTGGGTTACCCAACGTTGTCAACCATTCTTCTCTATTCCACCAATTGCTATGCAGCTAATTTTTCTGTCTTTCATAGCAGCCATGTTATGTCGCTTGTTTTCCAATAATTCCTTTACATAAATAAGAGCCAGACCGCTACGGCCCGGCTCTTATTTTTGGCTATCGAATGAGTAGCGCTGCCTTTAACCAAAATTACACAAATTGGCTTTCTGTCATGCAAGCCTGATAAATCGCCAAGACATCAGCTTTTTGCAACGGTACAAAGGCTGCCGTGGCAATACTGCTATGGTCGATGGCTTGCTGAGCCATGGCCTCAAAATCACGCTCGTCTTTGATTCCCACCTCTGGTAAGGTCATCGGAATTTGGCATTCTTTAAAGAAGTCATACAATTTTTGAATGCCCATTTTCGCTGCAAGTTCCGGTACAGTTTCTGTGATACCCCACACCTCTCTGGCATAAGTAGCAAACTGGAAGACGGTCTCTTCGTTTAGGACATGGGCCATCCAACGTGGTGTCAAAATTGCCAGCCCTACACCATGAGTGATGTCATAAAAGGCACTTAATTCGTGTTCCATCGGATGGCAAGACCAGGCCCCACCTTTACCAGCACCAGTCAATCCATTCAGGGCTAACGTGGAGGCCCACATCAAGTTGGCCCGGGCATCGTAGTCAGCTGGTGTTTTCAAGGCGATCCGCATATTGGCAATGGTCCCCCGCATCAAGCCTTCTGTGATACGATTTTGGACATCTACCCCAGTAACTCTGCTAAAATAGTTTTCCATCAAATGACTCAAGATATCTGCCGATCCAGCCGCTGTCTGGTAGTGATTGACCGAAAAGGTATTGGTTGGATCTAAAAAAGAAACACTTGGTAACATCGATGGACCGCCGAAACCGAGTTTTTGTTTGGTTTCTGGATTGGAAATCACCGCCCCAACGTTCATCTCAGAACCCGTAGCCGCCAAAGTCAAGATCGTAACGATTGGCAAAGCCGGTCCGGTATAACCCCGGCGTCCCAACACTAACTCCCAAGGATCATCCATGCCACTCAAAGCGAAGGCCGCCACCGCTTTGCCACAGTCAATCGTAGACCCTCCACCGATTGGTAAGACGACGTCAATGCCATGTTCTTTACATAAATCAGCGCCACGTTTTACGGTTTGTACTCGAGGATTGGGTTCTACCCCAGCTAGCTCCCACATATCAAAACCTTGTTCTGAAAGCAAAGTAGTTACGCGATCGTACAATCCATTTTTCTTGATACTGCCGCCACCGTACACCAATAACACTTTTTTGCCAAATTGAGCCAAGGCTTCCGGTAATTCCCCTAAGCGGTCCTTCCCAAAACGGATATCTGTTGTCACATGAAAATTAAAGTTATTCATGAAGTTCCCTCCCTGATTTCGTCATAGAACAATGGTAGCATATCTAAAAAAAATATGGCGCGTTGGTGGAATGATTTGTTCAATCACATTCTTTTTCAAAATCAAAAAGCCGAAATTCCCGCTACAACGTGGCTTTCGGCTTTGATATTTTTTAGCGCATCGTTACAAATTCCTCACTACCCGTCGGATGAATGGCTACCGTGTTGTCAAAATCGGCTTTGGTCGCCCCCATCTTAATCGCTACCGCAAAGCCTTGTAACATTTCCTCCACACCGATACCGATCCCATGAAGACCGATAATCCGTTCTTCTTGATCCAGGCAAACCAACTTCATCACACAACGTTGGCGATAATCGTTTAAGGCAAAATACATAGGGGTAAACCGACTCTTGTATACTTTGATGCGTTCAGGCCCATATTGTTTAAGGGCTTCTTCTTCAGACATACCGATAGTGGCGATGGCCGGATGAGTAAAAATCACGGTAGGAACCAGGTTGTAGTCTAGTCGCAAGTGAGTTTGCCCGTTGAACAGGCGCTCTGACAAACGCCGTCCAGCAGCAATCGCGACTGGTGTCAAATCAAGCTTGCCGATGACATCCCCCACAGCATAAACCCCCGCTACCGAAGTATTTTGGAAATCATCAACTTTAATAAAGCCTTTGTCATCTCGTTTTACTCCAGTGTTTTCCAGACATAAACTATCCGTTCGCGGTGTCCGCCCACCAGCAAACAATACCAAATCCCCTCGTAATTCTTGACCATTGGCAAAGCTGACACAAAAACCCGCCGCTTCTCTAGTAATCTTTTCAGCCACATACTCTGGATACAAAGCCATACCGCTTTCTCGATACAATTCTACCAAGTTATCGCTGAGCATCCGATCAAACGTCCGCAGTGGTCGCTCTTTACGATAAGCCCAGCTCGTTTTGATCCCCAATTCGTGACAGACACCCGCTAGTTCCGCTGCAATATAGCCAGCTCCAAGGATGATGATGGATTCCGGCTTCTCCTGCAAGGCAAAAAAACCGTCAGAATCAATGGCCATCTCCCCGCCCGGCACAGACATCAAGGAAGGTCGGCCACCAGTAGCAATCAAAATATGCGGCGCAGTGTATTGCTGTCCTTCGACGACAACTACATGATCCGATTCAAAATGGGCAAATCCCCGAAGGACCTCCACATGATTATGATCCAATCCCCGCTGATAGGCTCCGTGAAGAAAATCGATATAGTGTTCGCGACGCTGCACCAGTTCGCCAAAATCAAATTTGTCCAAAGATGCTGTGATGCCATAACCAGCCGTATCTCGCTGCAACATAGTCAACATTTCTGAAGCTTGCCACATCACTTTTTTCGGCACGCATCCTACATTGACACACGTGCCTCCCAACGCTTTACCTTCAATCAATAATACTCGTGCCCCGTGCTCACCCGCGCGATTTGCTGAAGCAATCCCACCAGAGCCGCCACCAATCACGATATAGTCGTATGTTTTCATGTCTTCTCCTTTAGTCTCCCTGATTGACAAATAGGTAAATGGCGATGAGTCTTTTCCTACCGACAACTAAGGAATGATTACCTAGATTTTACCAAAAGCAGTGGAAAATTTCATTGGGGGATTGACGAGTGTTTTGTTATTGACACTAGACTGTCTTATGTCTACTCAAAAATTAGTCTTTCTTAAAAGCACCCCAAAAAGCTCCCGAGTTCATCCCTCGGGAGCTTTTACGGCTATTTTTTTGGTTCTTCCTTCTTTTTCCGGATCATATCTCCCACATGCACGGGTTGCGCCACTGGCATGGTCAAAAGCATCATGGGATTTGGCGCTCGATCAATGGACTCGCCATCTTCGTTGTACATCACCGTTACAGATTGATGAAAATGTTGAAATCCTGGTCCGTAAAACTCGATTTCATCTCCGACAGAGAAATGATTGCGTTGCCGTACAGTCGCCATCTTGGTGGCGGCATCATAAGCCAGCACTTCGCCAATAAAAGTATATTGAGGAATTTTACGGCGCGGACCAAAAAGTTGATCTTCATCTGTTGGGGTGTGGTAGTAGAAGCCATCAGAAAGTTCCCGTTGTGCAACTTTCCATAGTTCATCAATCCATTCTTGTTTGCACACCCAATTTTCCGGATCTGCCATATAACTATCAACAGCGGCTTTGTAGACGTTGGTCACTGTGGAAACGTAATGGATGGACTTCATTCGTCCCTCGATTTTGAAGCTGTTTACGCCATTTTCGATCAAGTCGGGAATGTGTTGAATCATGCTCATATCCACTGCACTCATACTGTAAGGTTCCGTCACTTGACCTTTATCTACCAAACTTTGGTGGGCTTCAGTTCCAAAAGGCATATCAAATAAGTCGTATTTCCAACGGCAAGATTGGGAACAGCCACCGCGGTTTGCGTCCCGCATCGACATATGATTGGATAACACGCAACGGCCAGAATAAGAAATGCACATGGCCCCATGAACGAAGGCTTCAATTTCAATGTCCGAGTGGGCACGAATCATAGCGACTTCGGCCATGGAAACTTCTCGAGCCAATACCACCCGTTCCAAGCCTTCTTCTTTCCAAAATTCCAACGTCTCCCAGTTTGTTGCCGAAGCTTGGGTAGACAAATGCACTGGTAAGCCCGGCGCTTCCGTGATACAAATTTCAATCAATGCCGGATCAGATACGATAACTGCGGAAATCCCAACATCTCGTAAGTTACGGAAAAACTCGCCAGCACCTTCTTGATTGCCTTCGTGGGTGACCATATTCGCTGCTACATAAACTTTGGCATCATGTTCGCGGGCATAGGCCACCCCTTCTGCCATCTGTTCATAAGTAAAATTCCCCGCACGACTGCGTAACCCATAGGCATTGCCGCCGATATACACGGCATCCGCGCCATAATGAATGGCCGTTTTTAGTTTTTCTAACGTACCGGCTGGAGCCAAAACCTCCGGCCGTTTCAAAGCTGTTTTCGTGGTGCTCATCTTTTTCGTCTCCTTTAATAACTAACCCAACTAGCGAATTTTCTTAGGATCAATCCCATAAAAGCCGGTGTCTAGGCCGCGATTTGCCGGGTGCAACTGTTGTACTTCTGCCACTAACTGGGCGCCATCAGCTACCGTCCAGTTTCCTGATTCCAACAAGTGGCGAGCTTTATCAAAACAGCCGGCGATTTTTACAAAATTAGCCCCGGGAGACAAGACACCATCTAGCTTCCAAGTCGTAAAACCTACCTCTGCTAATTCACCAACTTGTGCCATCAAAGATACATCATTGGAAGCAAAAATATGCGTCCCATGGCTATCTTCATAAATCGAATAATGGGTATTCTCATCTTGCGGATCTGACAAAAAGAGTCCTCGTTCCCGTGTAACTGCCTCGTCTTGCTTCGTAAAACGATAATAATTTTCCAATAAAGGGCGTTTTGATTGATGGATACAAGTCGCCCCGTATACCAACACTTCAGTGGGAATTGCCAACTGTGGAGCCATTTTCACCATTTCTGCAAAAGGAACTTCCCGAGCTAAAACTGCGCCTACCGCTCCTTTTTTGTGCCAAAAATTGATTTGGCGAGCATTGGTTACCAAGGTTTCCGCATCATAAACAAAAGGCAAGGCCAGCTCCGGATTTTTTTTCATAACATAAACAATACCGGGATCACCAACTAATACCCGATCCACAGCGATTTCTTTCAAAAAAGCTAAGTATTCCGGCAAGCGTTGCATTTTTTCTGGATGCATGATGCCATTCACAGCCACTTCTGCCGTTTTTCCAGCAGCATGAATCACTTCCACTAGTTCCCGCTGCTCTTCTCGACTAAAATCTGCCGGCAAACGTAAGCCAAACATTTCCTCGCCAAAGACCAGCGTATCCACACCAAAAGCAAGTAGCTCTTGTGCTTGCGTCAAGGATTCACAAGTCGCTTTCAATTCTATCATCTTGAAGACTCCTATCTCGTATTAAAGATTAAATTTAATAAAACTAAATTTAACCGTTCATTTCAGGCTATTTCCAACCCGACTATCCTATCATAAAACAGCGCTACAAGACAATTTGCCAGCTTTTTCACAAACTTATTTAAGCAATAGCCGGTTTTAATTGGTCCGTAACAACTTCTCAAAAATAACATAAAAAAGCCGCTACTGTCAGCAGTAGTCGGCTGAATTTAAGAATTTCACAAATAAGCTTCGCAAGCTTGCAGTAGGTTTTTCCTAGCTAGAAAACTTGGTAGAAAAGCTTCAATCAAATACCTCGTACCGTGCTTTCACCCAGCGCCAAGGTACACCAGTCAATTCTAGCGCTGCCTCTTTCAAAATCGGCAAGCTTGCCTCATGGGTGGTCTGCACCGAAACACTAGCAAATCCCTGGGGCCAATCATAAACTAGCTCATTTAGACTGGTGGACTGCTCACAACAGGGCGTCGTCACTGTCAAATCATAAAAACCTTGTGTTCGAGCATAAAAAGCGGCCATTTTTTGATGCCACCACAGCGGGTCAAGTGCTGCATCACAAAAAGGACAGCAAATCCCATGAAATTCTTCACCAGCGTCGATAAACTGCACTCGTTCGGTGATTTCCACGCGATTGTCGTCATTGATTGTTTTCATTTTTTGCTTAAAAGGTACCACCAACTCCTCCGGCAACTCAAAGAAGGGATCTTGGGGAATTAATTTGTATACGATAGCAGGCACAGTCAGTTGCTCCTTTTTGAATAATCGAAAACTTTTCTCCATTATAAACCACTGATTTCGTAAAGGCTAGTTCATGAAAGCCGGCCGATCTAGCTACCGTCAACCCAATTCCTAGGTCGCTAAATTTCACCTTTTTCGGCCATCACAATGTCGGCATGATAAGCCACTTAATTCCTGATACATCAAGCTTTTTGGAGCTTAATTTTCTATAAGTTCTTTATCTATAAAAAAGGAGCCCTGCCATCAACTCTGGATAGCAGAACTCCTTCAGCAATCTGACTGGAAAAATCTTACACTAGCGCTGTTTCTTTACCGGTTGCCCCTTTAGGAACTTTAGCGTCTTCTTTCACCGTCAACGTAATCTTTCCTTTTTTAGCCCCAATCGTCACTTGCTCACCAAGGTGGATTTGGCCGCTCAGCAAGGCTTCACTGAGGCGATCCTCGACTTCTTTTTGCAGCGCGCGACGGATTGGTCGGGCACCGTATTCAGGATCAAAGCCAGCTTTCCCCAGGACATCGTAGGCTGCCGGAGTGATTTTCAGGCGAATATCTTGTTCAGCCATCCGTTTGATGATGGCTTTGCTCATAATTTTGACGATTTCGTGGATTTCGTTTTCCTTCAAGGAACGGAAGACCACTGTTTCATCGATTCGGTTCAAAAATTCTGGACGGAAGGCTTTTTTCAGCTCTTCCAAAATACGTTTTTGCATCTTACCGTGGTCTTTGGTAATGTCGGTCACATTGAAACCGACATTCTTTTCTTCACGAATTTGGGTGGCACCAATATTTGAAGTCATGATCAAAATCGTGTTACGGAAATCGACTTTGCGACCTTTAGAATCCGTCAAATGACCATCATCCAAGACTTGCAGTAAGATATTGAACACATCTGGATGGGCTTTTTCCACCTCATCTAGCAAAATCACAGAATAAGGTTTTGAACGAATTTTCTCCGTCAATTGCCCGCCTTCTTCATAACCGACATAGCCTGGAGGTGAACCAATCAAACGACTGGTGCTGTATTTTTCCATAAACTCGGACATGTCCACTCGTACCAAGGAATCCTCCGAGCCAAACATCGCTTCCGCCAAGGCTTTAGCAAGTTCTGTCTTCCCGACACCCGTTGGACCCAAGAACATAAAGGAGCCAATCGGCCGGTCGGGATCTTTCAAACCACTGCGGGCCCGACGAATCGCTCGTGAGACAGCAGTTACGGCTTCATCTTGTCCGACTACGCGTTGGTGAAGAATTTTTTCCAAATCCAACAAGCGTTCGGATTCTTTTTTCTCCAACTGTTGCAACGGTACCCCAGTCCACTGAGAAACCACTGTCGCTACATCTTCTGCAGTCACCTTATTTGAAAAGCCGGCTGCCTCTTTGGTCTCCGCGAAAGCCAACTCCGCCAAACGTTGGCTGAGTTTTTTCTCTTTTTGACGCAAGCGAGCCGCCAGCTCAAAATCTTGCTCCTGAATAGCTTGCTCTTTTTCATGCATCAATTGGGTAATTTCTTCCCGTAGTCGCGCTAGTTGCGACGGCTCGTCCGCCCGATCCAAACGCACTTTGGCAGCTGACTCATCCATCAAGTCGATGGCTTTGTCTGGTAACTGGCGGGAATTGATGTAGCGCACCGACAACTGGACCGCTGCTTGCAATGCATCATCCGTGATTTCCACCCCATGATGGTCTTCATAACGTGGTCGCAAGCCTCGCAAGATTTCTACCGCTTCTTCCGCCGTTGGTTCATCCACTTGAACTCTGGCAAAACGACGTTCCAAAGCCGAATCTTTTTCAATATATTTTTGATATTCATCTAACGTGGTGGCCCCAATGGTTTGCAATTCTCCACGAGCCAAGACTGGTTTCAAAATATTGGAAGCATCAATCGCGCCTTCTGCTCCCCCAGCTCCGATCAAGGTATGCAACTCATCAATAAACAAGATGACTTGACCATCATGGTAGATTTCATCGATGACTTTTTTCATCCGATCCTCGAATTCGCCACGATATTTGGTCCCAGCAACTAATGAGCCCATATCTAGCATCATCAAGCGTTTTTCTGCCATGTCTTCGGGGACTTCTCCCGCCACAATTCGTTGCGCTAGTCCTTCCGCAATGGCTGTTTTACCGACACCAGGTTCCCCTACTAAGACAGGGTTGTTTTTGGTGCGTCGGCTCAAAATCTGAATCAGGCGTTTGACTTCTTTAGTCCGGCCCACCACGGGATCTAGACGGTTTTCTCTGGCTAGCTTCGTCAAATCCCGCGCCAAATTATCTAGCGTTGGGGTACCTTGTTGCACGCCCCCTTGTCGTGTCCCTTGTTGCTGACCACTTGCTTGACGACGGCGACTAGCGGCTCCTGTGTTATTGGTTTTGGATTCATTGAGGCCCATTTTTTTCTTCAATACTTGCCGCATCTTGGCCAAACTCATCCCTAGATTAATCATAATCCGGGACGCTAAGATCTCATCGTCTCGCAACAAGCCCAATAAAATATGTTCCGTACCGATTTGGGGAGCGCCAAAGCGTTTGGCTTCGTCACCGGCATAAGCAAAAATCTGCTTCGCCCGCGGAGAGTATGGCAAATAAACGCCAGCTGGGTAGCTCTTCACGGTCCCATAACCCGTCAAATGTTCAATCTCTTCACGAATATCGTTTTCACTGATGGCTAATTCCCGTAACGTTTTGCCGGCAATGCCATTTTGTTCAATCACTAAAGCCAAGAGCAAATGCTCAGAACCCACTGATTGGTGCTTGAATGTTTTTGCTTCTTCTTGCGCAATGGCCAATACTGCCTTGGCCCGTTCTGTAAACAATTCCTCCATAACTTACCTTCTTCCCGCTGTCTGACGCCGCAGCTGTGACAGTCTCTGGTTTTCGTTGCTAACTTTAGCTGGTTACCACTGACGATGTTGTCTCCGTTACGTTGGCTTTCAGCATGCTTATTTTTCGTAACTTAAACGTTCCAATACCGCACGCATTAAACTGGCGCGAATCTTGTCTGCTTCTTGGTAATCCGCCAAGGTGGATTGAGCCATTACCGCTAGTATCAAATTGCCTTCTTTTTGGGTCAACAACTCTTCTTCATACAATTTTTGAATGATCGCCAAGGCATTTTTTTCCGTCAACGCCTCGTCGACCAATTCCGCGACTTGTTCTAAAAAGCGGTGTTTATCGGAAATCTTAACCTTCTCAATGCGAATATAACCGCCACCACCGCGTTTTGAAGCCACGGTGTAGCCCCGTTGAATCGTAAAACGGGTATTAATCACGTAATTTATCTGAGAAGGCACGCAATTAAACTGCTGGGCCATCTCCGTTCGACGTATCTCAATTATCTCACTATCTTCCAGAATTTTCTTCAGATAGGCCTCGATCAGATCTGAAGTATTATGACGTGTCATGACGAATCCTCCTATCTTCAGTATCATTGCAACTTTGCAGAATCATTTTTCCTTGAAATGCCAAGGCTTTGGCGATTTCATTGACTAATTCTGACCATAATCAATTATACCGAAGATTTTCAAATAATTAAAGAAAGACGAACAGGAGGGACAGGTTTGTTAAGAATTCTTGCTGTAACGCTGGCTTTTGTAACCCTTAGATAATTCTTCCCCACCAAAAGCCTGATAAAAGCTCAGAAAAAAAGCGCTAACCACTTCACTGATATCCCCGTGAAGTGGTTAGCGCTAGTCGCTTATTCAAATTGATGCCGAAATTTAATAATGTTTTACATCCATCTCAAAATATCCCAACACTTCAGCCGTTGCTTCTTTTACAGGAGTTACCGATTTTAGTTCCCCCTGAACGACTACCCGCTTGGTCCCGCCGATTTCATTACAAGTAATCAAAGTGACTAGTTTTTTGTCTGGGACTTCTTCAATGTACTGCGTCTCAGTGGGTAAAACAGTAATATTCAAGGTAGCGGTATACTCATAGATATTTTCCAAATCTGTCAGATAAATGGCGTCACCAATTTGAGTCTGATCTAATGGTTCGAATAAATACCCTTTATCATAGGCACGATGACTGGCCAGAGAATAATTGCCCGCCCCCATCTTTTGATCAGGAAACATGGTGCCAGCACCCCACAAGAGAGATTCGTTGGCAACACCTCTAAAGATTGGTAAATTAATGCCCACTTTGGGTATGGCGATACCACCGACTACTGGTAAGTTACGATTTTGCCATTGGGCTTTGAAAACCGTCTCGGAGCTAGCAGGAACTACCGCTTCAAAATCAAAGCTCGCTTCTTTTTCTTCATTTTTTACGATGTCTTCTCTCGTAAGCTTAGAAACCGCAAATTTTTCGCCATTATGGTCGATAATCACGTTTTTGATTTGATTATTAAAAACCAATACCAGTCCGACTACCAAAAGCAGTAGTAAAAAGATATTGATAAGCCAATTTCTTCCCCGATGTTTTTTCTTTTTCATAATAAGCCCCGCCCTCATTTGATTGCTAGCGCCTTTATTTTACCATAGAAAACAGCACACCGGCTATGGTAGCTCCAGACAGCCTCGCTAGTTTTAAGAAAACGCAACCTTCTTTTGCGGAGCGGATTTTCTAAAAATTGGCTGGACTAGCAAAAGATTGCAAAAGAAAGCCCTTTCTGTAATCAAACTTTAAAGGAAACGAAACACCACGAAATCCCTCGTTGTTGTATGATGGTAGTATCGGGAAAAAGGAGGGGGCGCCCCATGACAAAAATGATTTACATACATATTGATACTACCAGCAATGCCGTTTTGTCACGGGGCATTAGTCCCTTAGAATTTTATCATGGCATCGTCCATCAGCCAAAAAATCTCCTGCTTCTAGACCCTTCCTCTGATTACGGTGAATATGAAACCCACACCGGTTTGAAAATTTTGCGGGGAAATGAAGGCGTCAAACAGTATTTCGATGAACTGGCTCGCAATCGGATTTCTGAGGATATCAAATGGATTGACTTTAATGACAGTGCCCTGCTAAAAGAACTGACACCCTTAGAAATCAGTGAGTTGCTGTATTTTGGCCACATGAAAACCCATCTCCACTCGCCATTTTTCTATAAACTGCAGAATAATTTCGTTTACTTCGATTTGAAAGACGAGCTTTCCCGGGTTTACTATCGCTATTTAGATGAGTATTATCGGATTCTCGCTGACAAACTCACTCGGACAGTCTTGGAAAAAATCAACGACCGCCGTTCATTTTTCCGCAAAGCAACTCCAGTAGAAAAACTTGATATCAGTCTTTTACGAGAGATGAAAGGTCTTTTTCAAGAAGGTGTCGTCTTTTGCTTCCAGTCGGCCCACACAGAAGGCCAAGATTATAAAATTCCCATCTACTTAATTGAAGATGGTAGTTTTCGAAAAAATGAGGAACTTACCAAAGATGACATGCTCGTCGGCCATTTGATTTACCAACAAGACCGACGCCAATGGCAAGTGACCTACGAAGACAAAGATCTCCTTTTTCTAACCAATTAAAGTAAGCCTGTAAAAATACAGGATGGCCTTATTTTTCGAAGCATCCCTCAAAATATCAGGGAACCAATTATAGGCGACTATAAAACAGGCCTCATTCCTCAGTTTTTTTACTGATTTCTGCTTAGATCTTAGATGAAACTGGCTATTTAAGGCTTCTGACAGCCGAAATTTTGACCTTCCTTGATCCAGCAAAAAAGCTGCATTTTCCAAATGATGTGGAAAATGCAGCTTTTTTAGTGGTTCAATCACTTAACGGTTGCCGATAAGTACCGGTTTACAACTTATTTTGTAGCCGACCAAACACCATGATCGTCTTTCGGGATAAACAACCTAGGAGCAACTTTGACCAGAATCACCAAAACTACCGCTACATAGATGATATTCCCTAAAGCGGAGGCACCGTTGACGGAAAAAGAATACAGCCAAGGACTCATATTTTCTGGTGCATAGGCGCCCCAAACGAAGACCCCCGCCCAAAAATGCCAAAACCAACGGGAGAGACACGCAAGCACCGCACCCAAGACAATGTACAGCACCATCTGTTTTTGATAACCTTTTTGCACACTAAGGCGAACTTTAGTCCCCAACAAGCCGCCCAAGCCACCAAAGGCAAAAGCAAAGGGGTATTCAAAAATGATTTGCGGGACACTGATAAAGTTCTTCATCGCCGAACCTAAGACGATATTTAACAAGCCCCAGACAAAGCCTGCTGTCATCCCTGCCAGCGCACCTCGCCGATAAGAATACAACACCAACGGCACCAACCCTAAAGACAAATCCAAGGCTGCATTTGCCGTTTGGATGGGAATATAAGACAAAGCCATCCCCATCGCGGCGATAATCGTTCCTTCGATCCAGACTCGCAGATTTTTATTCATAAAAAAACTCCTCCATTGCAGATTATAGAACAGTCACAATCTACAAAGGAGAAGTATATGCTACTTCTAAGTCGTCACAATTCCTACGCTCGCATTATCGAGACAGGTACAGAGGGTTTAGAGTTCACTCATTCTCAGCCAATGGCATGGCTCCCCTTTGTGATCGTGTTCTATATTCAGTTATTTTGGTACAGCTCCATCTTAGCATATTTTTCAGAAAATGGAAGAGGAATTTCAGCCTTCCGTTTCCTCTTGTAAGCTGTCGGCTTTTGCCAACATTTGGTAGGTAGCGGTAAAGGTGGGGCAGACATCATCTGGTATCTGGTAGTCTGCTGTAAGTTCCCGTAATTGGGCAAACGTTGCCGAAAGATCCGGATTTTCAGTAGTCTCCGCCAATTTTTGGCTGATGCTATCATAGAGAGCTTTCACCTGAAAAACTTCTGGATGATGAGCGCCATGAGCACGGGTAATCGCCGTGGTGTATAAATCGAGGGTTGCTTGATTTTCTTTGAGATAGTCGGTCACTTTAGTCATTCATAATCCTTCTTTCAATAAATGCTTAAATTTTCTTGCCATCACGAAGTATACCTGTCTGGCTAGCAGAAGAACTTGATGGCTATCAAGAAAAACATTTTTAATCCGAAAGAGGATACCAGGACCCACCAAAATTGACGATAAAGCTTATGAACGATGGCAGGTCGACGATGGATAACGGTAAATTCTCGGCTCCTAAGTCTCCCTATTTTCCCTTCCCCACGCAAAAAAAGCAGTCCACCAAGTTAGTGGCCCTGCTTCTTTTGCAATTGCTTATTGTGGTTGATTGGTTTCAAACAAAGGACTAACTGGTTTGTTTTCATGGATTCGCTTAATCGCTTCACCCATCAAAGCACTAACAGAGATCTCATCGATTTTTTCAATCTTACGGTCTTCTGGCAAGTTGATGGAATCGGTCACGACTAAGCGTTCGATAGCGGAGTCTGAAATCCGTTGCATCGCAGGACCAGAAAGAACTGGATGCGTACAAGAAGCATAAACACTCTTAGCACCGGCTTCTTTCAAAGCATTGGCAGCTAAAGTGATGGTGCCGGCTGTATCGATCATGTCGTCGATCAGGACACAAGTTTTGCCTTCAACATGTCCGATGATATTCATGACTTCAGCAACGTTAGCTTTTGGCCGACGTTTGTCAATGATGGCAATCGGCGCTTTCAAGAACTCGGCCAATTTACGTGCCCGTGTCACACCACCGTGGTCAGGCGATACCACAACCACGTCATCTCCTTGAATTCCTTTGTCCAAGAAATAGTTGGCAATCAATGGTGCCCCCATCAAGTGGTCCACTGGAATATCAAAGAATCCTTGAATTTGAGCCGCATGCAAATCTAGACAGACAAGGCGATTAGCTCCTGCTTTTTCAATCATATTGGCAACTAATTTGGCAGTGATTGGTTCACGAGAGCGTGCTTTACGGTCTTGGCGAGCATAACCATAATACGGCATAACCACATTGATAGTTTTCGCACTAGCCCGTTTCAAAGCATCAATCATGATCAACAATTCCATCAAATTATCATTGACAGGACTTGAGGTAGATTGGATGACATAGACGTGGGCACCCCGGATACTTTCTTCAATATTCACTTGAATCTCGCCGTCAGAGAATTGATTCACTGAACATTTACCCAACTCGACGCCGACCGCTTCCGCAATCTTTTCCGCTAAGGGCCGATTGGAATTCAAGGCAAAAATCTTCAATCTTGGATCAAAATAATGGTTAGACATGAGAACCTCCGCTTTCTTCCTTGCATGATGGCTTACGGTACCTGGGACACCGCAGCAGATAGACAGATGAGAACCTGTTACTTTCAAGTAAATATTAGTCATTTTCATGAAATAAATCAAGTGTTTTCGTCAACTCTGTGAAACAGCTTAGAAGGAAGTCCCAACGGCAGCCGGCTTATTTTTTTATCTTCAGGAAAGATTCGTTTCACAAACAAATTCCTCCCCTTCTTAAAAAATGACACTCCTACCACCTTAAGGACCTCAAAAATGGCCTCGTCCAGAAATGAGACGAGACCATCAAATGACATGTTATTCTTGGAAAAAAGGAAATCGTTTAGCAAAATCTTCTTTATTTTCTTGTCGAGCCCGAGCGATACCCATTGCTCCTTCTGGCACATCTTTGTTGATGGTCGAGCCAGCTGCGATAATCGTGTTAGCAGCGATGTCCACCGGTCCAATCAAATTGGCATTGGAGCCGACAAAGCTATGATCGCCAACCGTTGTATGGTGTTTGTTTTTGCCATCATAATTGACGAAGACGACCCCACAACCTACATTGATATCTTTGCCTAAGGTTGCATCCCCGACATAGGTCAGGTGGCCAACCTTGGTTCCTTCACCAATCGTTGCTTTTTTCACTTCGACAAAATTGCCAATATGGGCATTTACACCAATCTCAGCTTTGGGACGCAAATGAGCGTAAGGCCCTACGTCAGCCCCACTGCGGACAATGCTTTCTTCAACTACCGAGGTTTTGATAACTACACCATCTTCAATCGTCGAATCGACAATTTGGGAATTGGTCGTAATCACACAATCGCTACCAATCACCGTGTTACCTTTTAAGTACACCCCTGGTTCAATAACGGTTTCGGCACCGATTACCACCCCATCATCAATATAGGTTGCCGCCGGATCGATGAAGCTGACCCCATTGACCATGTGTTGATGGTTGATTCGTTGACGCATGATTTCATTGGCTTTAGCTAATGCCACACGATCGTTGACTCCCAGCGATTCATCGAAATCCTCCGTCAAGTAAGCCGCGACATTTTTGCCTTCACTCTTGAGAATTTCGATAATATCAGTCAGATAGTATTCCCCTTGTGCATTGTCCGTATCCAATTTGCTCAAGGCATCAAATAACAATTCATTATCAAAACAATAGGTGCCTGTATTGATTTCCTGAATGCGGGCTTCTTCCAGCGTCGCATCTTTTTGTTCAACAATTTTTTCTACGATACCGACATGATCCCGAATAATTCGTCCATAGCCTGTTGGGTCTTCAGCTTTAGCAGTCAAAATCGTCGCACTGGCATTTTTCCCTTGATGGTAATCAAAAAGATTTTGCAACGTTTCTGAAGTCAATAATGGGGTATCGCCAGAAATGACTAGCGTCGTTCCAGGTTTACCTTTTAGGAAGTTTTCTGCTTGTAACACAGCGTGACCCGTACCTAATTGTTCTGCTTGTAACGCATATTTGGTGCGGTCACCCAGCTGTTCTTTCACTTTGTCCGCCCCGTGACCGACAATCGTAATGATTTCAGCAGGAGCCGTCTCTTCTACCCGATTGATGATATGTTCTACCATCGGTTTGCCACATACTGGATGTAACACTTTATATAGTTTTGATTTCATGCGAGTTCCTTTACCCGCAGCCAAAATAATGGCATACCGTTCTGTCATGAATCTTCCTCCGAATAATCAGTAGTCCCGTCGTTAGCAACCGTACCTACCAAATTTACATACTAAAAGTCTACGCTTAAGTTTAGCCTACCCGCCATGAGTTTTCAACTATTCTTATGTAGACCAATCTGCATTTATACTGCTGTTTAATTTTTACTTTATTGCTAACAAAAACCAGCAGAAAGAAGATTTCCGCTGGTTTATTATCTGCTTACTCTTCAAAATAATTTCCTGGCACCACACTAATTGTTTTCGTGCGGGTATCTACATCTTCTACAAACAGTAAAGAAGTGTACTCATTGATTGCCCGAACACCCTTAAATTTTGCTTCAGCAAAGACAGTTACTCCAACCAAATCACACTCAAACTCCTCGATGAGACTCTTCATTCCGTTGACTGTACCGCCACCTTTCATGAAGTCATCCACCACCAGGACTCGTGATCCTCGAGCCAAGCTGCGTTTTGAAAGTTCCATCTTCTCAATCCGTTCTGATGATCCAGAAACATAGTTTACACTTACTGTCGAGCCTTCCGTAATTTTAGAGTCTCGACGCACAATCACAAAGGGCACATTTAAATAGTAGGAAACTGCTTGGGCAATAGGAACTCCCTTGGTCGCCACCGTCATCACCGCATCAATTTTTTGGTCGAGGTACTTAGACGCGATAATTCGCCCTACTTGTCGCAACAAATCCGGCTGTCCCAGTAAATCCGACAAATACACATAGCCCCCTGGTAATAAACGATCTTGCTGACTCATCTCATCACACAGTTTCTCAATATAAGCTCGTGCATCTTCTTTGTTAATCTCCGGCACAAATAATACCCCACCGGCGGCTCCTGGAATCGTCTCTAAAATCCCGGTTCCTCGCATTTTAAAGGTTTTCTTCACAATAGCTAAATCTTCGGAAATAGAAGATTTGGCTGATTCATAGCGTTTGGCAAAAAAGGTCAACGGTATCAATTCATGAGGATGCTCCAACAAGTAATGGGTCATGTCGATCAAGCGTTCACTGCGCCGAATTTTCAAAATTGTGTACCTCCTGTTATTTTCTCGCCTTATTATACTGGTTAACCAGCAAAAAAGCTATCATTTTATATGAAATTAGAGAAATAGTTCGGCATTTGTCTATTTTGTAAGGAGGATTGCAAAAACTCGTTCAACTCTCGGAATTAAGTCGACGCAAGTTCCTTTATGAAGCCAAACATAATACCAACACAAAAAAACAACTCACGAAAATGCCACAGAATTCTCGTAAGTTGTTTCGTTGTCATATCTATTAACGATTTCGTTGTCCTCGTTGTACAGCGACTAGTAGTCGTTTCACCAAATTTACCACTAAGAATAAGGCGATAAAAACTAACGTAATCGTCGCAGCTGGAGGTGAATTGAGATAAAAGGAACTCACTAAACCACTAGTCATCCCCACTAAACCAACTAGTATGCTAATAAAGAGGACCGCATTGAAACTTTTCCCTAAGCGCATGCTAATGGCTGCTGGTAAAACCATGATTGCGGATATCAACAGCGCTCCAGCAATTGGAATCATTACCGCTATCGCCACTCCGGTGAGTACATTGAAAGTCATAGACATCCAGCGTACTGGCAGACCATCTACGTGAGCGACCTCTTCATCAAAGGTCAGCACATACATCGGTCGTTTGAACAATAAAAATGCCACTAAAGTCACTACGAACAGTACGGCCAAGGTCACTACCTGACTTGTGGTGATCGTGACAATCGAACCAAAAAGATAAGACTGGATACTAGTAGCAGAATTTCCTGGTGTTAAATTCATCAGTACTAGGGCCAGTGCCAAGCCACCAGCCATCAAAATTGCGATAGAAATTTCTGAATAGGTGCGATACATAGAACGCAAATACTCCATCACAATCGCCGCCACCACTACCACGGCCAAAGTCGTCAAACTAGGATCGAGATTGAGGAAAAAACCCAAAGCTACCCCGGCTAAGGAGACATGGGATAAGGTATCCGCCATCAACGACTGTCGCCGGATCACCAAAAAGACGCCTAACATCGGTGCAATCCCCGCAATGAAAACCACTGCCCATAAGGCTTTGATCATGAATTCATATGAAAACAACGCCATGGCGAATCCTCCTTCCGCACCAACCGAATCTGCCGATCAGCATAATTTTTGATATCTTCATGGTCATGGGTGATCATCAAAATCCCCTTACCATGTTCATGAGCATTGTGTCGTAATAACTTGTAAAACTTGTTACGGCTTTCTTCATCCATCCCAGTAGTTGGCTCATCTAAAATAAATAAATCCGGATCGGTAGCAAATAAGCGAGCTAAACTAATCCGCTGTTTTTGGCCACCAGATAGCTCACCGATACGTTTGTGGCGCATTTCCCACATACCGACTGCCTCCAAAGCTCGGCGCACATGCTCCTGATCTTTTTTGTTCAGTCTTTTGAACCAACGTCCTCGAGGATAGCGCCCTGACTGTACCAACTCCAAAACCGTACTGGGAAAGCCAGCGTTGAAGGAAGCCACTTGCTGAGGAATATAACCAATACTGATTTTTTCTCCCTCTACATTCGTTTTTGCTAAGGTCACTGTGCCCTTTGTCGGCTTCAGCAACCCCATCGTCGCCTTGATCAAAGTAGATTTAGCCGCGCCATTTTCACCAGTGAGAATCACAAATTCACCAGCGTCCACTTGATAAGAAATATTTTCTAAAACCGGCTCTTCATCGTAATAAAAAGTCAGATTTGACACATCAATATAGTGCACCACGCACCGCCTTTCTCGTCCTACGAAATGATTTTCCACTTCTCAAAATTCAGAAAATCATCGCATCTAGTAACATGTACTAAAGCATCTCAAAGAACCAAGACTTTAATTATCATGGTTCTTTGAGTGTAGCATCTTCCCCATCATTTAGGAATAATTTGACCTTTAGTTAAGATTACGTCCGCAACCTCAATTCGACTTATTTGATACTTTTTTGCAACGCCACTAAGTTGTCCGCCATCACGGAAAGATAAGTTGCACCAGCTTTTATCTGGTCATTCGTGAGACTCTCCAGCGGATTCAGCACCGCTAATTCGACGCCAGTTTCCGTGGAAAGTGTCTCCGCTACTTTGGAATTGGCATTTTCTTCAAAATAAATCACCGAAACATCATGCTCTTCCACGAAATGTTTCAACTCTGCCAACCGAGCTGGCGTCGGTTCTTGATCCGGAGACAAGCCGGCAATCGATTCTTGCGTCAAGCCATATTGATGAGCTAAATAACCAAAGGCCGCATGTTGTACCAAGAAGGTTTTATTCTTGGCATTCTTGAAGGCTGCCTGATAATCAGCATCCAGTTGTTCCAATTTGGTAATGTAATTTTGCGCGTTTTTATCGAAGGTGGCCTTTTGCTCTGGGTATTTTTCTCCCAACTCTTGGGCGATTTCTTGAACTTCCTTCACCGCCATCAACGGATCCGTCCAAACATGAGGATCTACTCCCGCATGATCATGACCATCAGTTTCTGTTTCTGATTCGTGATCTTGGGTATCCTCAGCGGCGCTCAACAAGTCGATTTCATCGGCAGCTTCTATCACGAGGGTTTTGTCTTCATTCAAGTTATCGGTCAAATTTTCCACCCAAGTTTCGAAGGCTTCCGAATTGTAAACAAAGACATCTGCATCACTAATCTCCGCTATATCCTTGGCGCTAGGCTCATAGTCGTGAGGCTCCGTTCCCGCCGTCACCAGCAAGGAAACCTCCCCTGTATCCCCTAATACTTCTTTCGTAAATTCGTACATTGGGTAAAAAGTCGCTACTGCCTGGATTTTGCCCGAGTCTTGTGACGTATCACCTGCACCATTCTCATTACCGCAAGCAGCTAGCAATAACCCGCTAGCTACAATGCCAGCTGTCAAAAAAAATTTCTTCATTCCATAAGCCTCATTTCCTTTACTTGCACTATCAGTGACTATCCAAAATAATTTCTTCAGTTGCAAAATCTATGCAAATCGTAAACTTCCGATTTGTTTCCTGAATCAATTTATCAAAGAAAAAATCACCCGTCAACCGAAAACGTAAAGTTTCCGATTTGAAGCGTGATTTTCATCGTAAATCGTAATAAAGGCTGATTTTATAGGATTCGTTGTTCATATGAAGGCGTGCTAATGTTTAATTAAAGGAAGCAAAATTTACTAATAAATGGGTGATCAACTCATTTATCACCGTCACTTCAACGTCCTGACCAAATAGACTTCTTCACAAAAGCCCTTCAGCCCATTGTAAATCCGTTGTGCTCGGGAATGTTGTTGGCACAGGGCAAAAACGGTAGGGCCACTGCCACTCATAAGGGCGACGTCCGCACCGTATTTCATCATCCGGTCTTTGATTTGTTGGATGACAGGATGGCGCTGGATGGTAATGTCTTCTAGGCTATTGCCCATTTGGCGAATCATGGCGCCATAATCATCATCTTCAATGGCTCTACGTAAAGCAGCAATATCCGGATGGCTGATATGATCCACATCCACTTCAGGAAAGACTGTGCGGGTGGAAACACTGATTTTGGGTTTTACCAACACGACCCAGCACTGAGGCATGGGAACCATCAGCTGGACTTGTTCCCCTTTGCCACTGATATAAGCCGTGTGACCATAAAGACAATAAGGGACATCGGTTCCAATTTTGACGCCGATATCAATCAGCTCCTCTGGCGACAAATCGAGTTGCCACAGGCGGTTTAAGCCTCGTAAAACGGCTGCTGTATCTGAACTACCCCCACCTAATCCTGCTGCCACGGGGATTTGCTTGTGGATGTCGATTTTAACACCTTGCTGAATGCCGTAGCGTTCCTTTAACATCGCCGTCGCCTGATAGACATTATTGCGCTTGTCTACCGGTAAAAAGGCTTTGTTGGTTTCGATGACAATCTTGTTTTCCGCAAGTTCTGTGATGGTGAGGCGATCCGCCAGATCCACACTGGCCATGACCATTTCCAACTCATGATAGCCATCTTCTCGTTTATACAGTACGTCCAAGCCAAGGTTGATTTTGGCTGGCGCTTTTTCGATGATTTCCAACTTCTCACCTGCTTTCTCATAAAAGGCTGTCAACATTGGGCCCTTCAAATGAAAAAATGCAAAGCAAACTTTGGACTGCTTTCGCCAAGGTTTCTGCGCTTTTTCGCTGTGGTCGCCTAAATCACGATGGTGAAAGGCCGCATGCAGTCAGACAGCTGCTGCGAAGGCATCGGTTTGGACCGAAATGCTGGTCCGTACACTCCTTCTTCACATAATAGTTGCCTAGATTCTATCATAAACCATGATTTCTAGCACCTTTTCCACAGCTGGGAACGAAAATTGTATAAGAAAAGAGGCCTGCTATTTCAGCCGCAACAGCCAAAGTTTAAGAAAAAACTATTCTTGCTAGCTTCACCCGCAAATCACTTCATTTCAGTTGCCTAACCCTCCCCCGACTCTTACAATAAAGAGAAAAGACAGAAACGAGGACTAGTGATGACCGATAGGATACCGAAAAATTTGCAAGGTGCTAGTGAAGAACTCAGCGGTCGCACCATGAATCATTTTTGGCAAGATCGCCAAATTGATACAGACATCAAAGAATATCCAGACCGTTATGAAATTTTGGCAGATCTTCCCGGTGTAACAAAAGAAAATATTCTCGTTCATTATGATGCAGAGCAACTGACCATCTCCGCCACTCAAAATTTTACTGAGAACAACACTGATGACGGGCACTATCTTCGCCGAGAACGCGCCACTGCCAGCTTCCAACGCAGCTTTGCCATTAAAAATATCGTTGCTGAGGAGATTACCGCTAAATACGAAAACGGCGTCTTGCGGCTAAGCTTACCCAAACAGAGCCCCAATTTAATCGTTGGAAAGATCATCCCCGTCGAATAATTCAGCAATAAATAAGAGCAGGTTCCCAACCAGGGGGCCTGCTCTTATTTAAATTCCAACTAAAAAATACCATCGAAAAAGATTCCTCTAAAAAATGACAAGCTCAAGAAAATCAAGAACAACACCACTAATTGAATCGGAAATCCCCGCAATCCACTAGGAATCGGGGCGATGCGCAGTCGCTCTTGAATACCGGCTAACAAAATGCCGCAAATGACAAAAAACAATAATCCTAAACTCACATGATACAAGCTCAGCCAAGGTTTTTCCAAATTTAAAGTGGTGGTGAACGCTAAATTAATTACTATCGGTAAGCACACAATCAGTTGTTGTAACTCTCGCGTATACCAGCGACAACGACTTAATAACCACCCTCCAAACAAACTCCAAAGTCCCGTCAAGACTGCTAGTAAAAAGGGCCATAGCACGGGGGGATTAATTTTTTCCTGAGGGAGTGGCAACAACAGATAACAAAGCATCCCCAAAAGTGCCGCCCCCGCCACTAATATGGTGACTAGGATTAATTGAAGCATACGACTGGTACGCCGATTATCTGTCAGTTTGCCACCGGTCTTTTCCACCAGAAGCACAATTACCGCTAATCCGAGAAACATAACCATCCGAATAGCTAAATTCATACTGCCCCCGCCTTTCTTATTTATCGATTTTGATATTTAGCTGATGATTGCCCGGTTCGCCTAAGACTCGCCGACGCAACAAACGGTCAATCAGAGGCACAAAACAGTTCATGGTTAAGATGGCATAACTAACACCTTCGTTGGTGGGACCCCAGAAGCGTAAAATCACCACGAGCACCCCAATCCCCACCGCGTACACACACTCACCGACTAGGGTGGATGGACTGGAGGCATAGTCAGTGGCCATGAATATCGCCCCCAACAGTAAGCCCCCACCTAGCACGTGTCCCAAAACAGTAGTACCTGATGCCAAGCTCCCAGGTTCGGCAAACAGCCAAGCCCCCATTGCCACCACTGCCACCATAATCAAGGGAATATGTGGCCGGATGATCCGGCGCCAGATCAAAAAAACGGCCGCTACTATAATCAAGACCGCAGATGTTTCCCCAATCCGACCACCAGTGTTGCCTAAAAACATATCCAATAGCTCATCACCAGATAGCGCTTGTCCCGCTTTTAAGGCGGCCAATGGTGTGGCATGAGTAGTAACATCAGCGGTCGCCTGGCTGACAGCACCTGGCGGAATGCGGCCAAACGGCGGATCTGGCCAACTAATCTGAAACATTTCCATGTAAAATAGTCCTACTAAAAACGCCCGCCCCCCTAGCGCTGGATTCAAAAAATTATAGCCAAGGCCACCAAAAAACTCCTTCACCACAATAATTGCAAAGGCTGAACCAATCACCGGGAAATACCAAGGAGCAGAAGGTGGCAAATTCATAGTCAACAGCAGCCCCGTCACCACAGCACTCAAATCAAAAGTCAGCTCTCGGCCCCGGGCTTTGAACCAAATAATTTCCGCTAGTTGAGCAGTCCCTATCGACAATAAATACAAACCATAAATCCGCCAGCCAAAATAATAACCAGAAGCTATCACAATCGGTAATAAGGCCACAACGACTGTACCCATGATCTGACGACTGGTGACATCGGCAGTTAGATGAGGGTTAGTGTCCGTGATTAAATTCCCTACCTGTGCTTCTAGTTGGGCCACGGAAAGGTGCTGTTCTTCAGAATAACTGTGCTTTTCTCGTTGAATCATCTCTTTTGCGCCTCCCTTCTCAGCTTACCAATCGCACCTCTCGCCTGCATAATCGTAGGAGCCAGGCGCCGCTTGGAAGGACAAACATAGCTACAGCACCCACAATTGATACATTCTTCCGCCTTTAGCTGGGCACAACGGGTTAGTTCACCGGCGCGCATCGCTTGATCAATATTTTGTGGTTCCAACCGAATCGGACAACTGACGACACACCGATTGCAGCGAATACAGGGTTTTTCCGCAAATTGCTGCAGATGGTTTTGATTAAAAACGATTAACCCGTTAGAACCCTTAGTCAAAGGCGTCTGCAATTGATGCAAGGTTCGCCCCATCATTGGTCCACCGTGGAGAATCTGAACTGGTGGCCCACCGCGAGTTTCAAAGCCACCGCAAAAAGCGATTAGTTCACCAGCATAGGTCCCTAACGGAAAATCAATTACCCGCGGATTGACCACATCGCCAGTCACCGTGACATAGCGACGAATTAATGGTCGCCGTTCATCTACCGCTTCAGCCATCGCTTTGGAAGTAGCGACATTCATATTGTAACCACCGGTCTCAATCGTCCGGCCACCGATTGGCGATTCCGCTCCTATCAAGGTTTCCAACAACTGCTTTTCACCACCTTGAGGATAACGCACCGGTAAAACCTTCACTTCGCAATCTGGCACTCCGGCAATGGCAGCTTCCATCATCTTCACTGCATCTGGTTTGTCTTCTTCGATGGCAATTATTAAGGTTTTGGCCCCCAACATCTCCCGAGCAATTTCACCCCCTCGGACGATTTTAACCGCTTCCATTTGCATCAAATAATCATCGGAATGAATAAACGGCTCGCATTCTGCGCCGTTTAGCACGATATACTCGACATTCACATGGTCTTCTGGCGCCAATTTGATATGGGTAGGAAAAGTCGCTCCCCCCAATCCTACAACGCCGGCTTCCCGCACCAATTCGGCAAAACTGGCCTCTTTTCGCAAGAGTTGTACTTCATCAGGATCTGCCTTGAGGTCTCGCTGGATCACCACCGCTTTTTGATACCCCCCCGCCAGATTGGGCACTTCGCGAATAGCTGTTACCGTCCCAGTAATCGACGCGTGGACGTACCCGGAAACCGCCTCTTCTGTCATAGCAATGATCTCCCCCGCTCGCACATAATCCCCCACCACTACTTGAACTTGGTTGGGAGCGCCAATGTGTTGATCAAAGGGAATCGCTACTTCCGCCGGCTCATAGTGATACAATACCGGCGCTAGCTGAAAAGTTTCTTTCATCTTCAATAATGACGGCGCAAAATCAATACCTCCTGTAAACTCACCGTTTTTCATCTAAACCACCTCTCTTGTCGACACCTGCCTTTTGCTCAAAAAAACACTAGATTTCTTAATTATATGGTAACAAAATTTAGGGAATCAGCAAAGAAATCCACTAGTCTTCTTTGAAAAAAACCATCTACAACGCATTTTTAGCCAAAGATCAGCACCGGCTACTACTTCACAAACGCTCTTTGAATTTTCTTAATAATCTCCCTTACCCCCAACTAGACCACCTTTCTTAGCAACTACTCGTTCGCAAAAAATGAAAGCGGGCACATTTCTTGTCAGATAAAAATCACCGTTGTTATACTTGATATGTGAAGCAGTTTTTCAGTTGAAAACAATCGTCATCTTGCTTACTAAAAATAGGAGGAAAAACAACATGGCAAAACCCGAAATTGACATGCTACTAGACAAAGAATACCTAATGTACATCGGTGGTAAATGGACCGTCGGCACAAAAGGTGCTACTCTGACTACCTCCAGCCCCGCTGACGGCAAACCGCTGGCAACCTTTATCAACGCTGATAACGCCGACGTGGATGCCGCTGTTGCAGCTGCCACCGAAGCCTTTCCTGCTTGGAGCAAAATCGGTACCGAAGAACGCAGCAAACTCTTGTTGGACATCGCTGACATTTTAGAAGAAAATCTAGAACACTTAGCGATGGTGGAAACATTGGACAATGGTAAACCCATCCGCGAAACTCGTAATGCCGACATCCCCTTAGTAATCGATCATTTCCGTTACTTTGCCGCCTTGATTCGCTCAGAAGAAGGCACTATCAAAGAACTCAATCACAACACCTTGACCATGGTACTGAAAGAACCGATTGGCGTCGTGGGACAAATCGTCCCTTGGAATTTTCCAGCTTTGATGGCCGCTTGGAAAATCGCTCCGGCTCTAGCAGCTGGCAATACAATCGTTATCCATCCGTCGTCATCCACGCCTTTAAGCCTTTTAGAAATCACCAAGCTCATCGGTCCGATGTTACCTGCCGGTGTCTTAAACGTCATCACCGGTAAAGGATCTGAGTCAGGTGATTACATGTTGACTCACCCTGGCTTTGCCAAACTAGCCTTCACCGGCTCAACCGAAGTCGGTTATGAAGTAGCCAAGGGGGCGGCAACAAACTTGATACCAGCTACATTGGAATTAGGCGGTAAATCTGCTCATATCATCTTTGCTGACGCGGATCGCAAGCGGGCTCTGAAATTTGCCCAAAGCGGAATTCTTACCAACCAAGGACAAGTTTGTTCCGCCGGCAGTCGTCTCTTGATAGAAGAGAGTATCTACGACGAGTTTGTCGCTGCTCTCGCCGAATCCTTCAAGACCGTCAACGTCGGCTTGCCTTGGGAAGAAGGCACTGAAATGGGGGCTCAAATCAACGAAGGGCAAATGGATACCATCTTGAAATACATCGCCATCGGAAAAGAAGAAGGCGCCAAAGTCCTCGTAGGTGGCGAGCGCTTCTCCGACGGTGTCCTAGCAGAAGGAGCCTTCATGCAACCGACAATCCTCACTGATGTCACCAATGATATGCGGGTAGCCCAAGAAGAGATCTTCGGCCCAGTCATCGTAGCCATTAAGTTTAAAGATGAAGCAGAAGCTATCGCAATCGCCAACGATTCCGACTACGGTCTAGCTGGGGGTGTCTTCACTACCAACCTCAATAAAGCCTTCCGGGTAGCACGCGCTGTCCGTACCGGCACTATGTTCGTCAACATCTATGGGGAACTCCCAGCCGGCACACCATTTGGCGGCTATAAGAAATCCGGAATTGGTCGAGAAACCTACAAATCAATATTGGATGCTTATACCCAAGATAAGAATATTTATATGTATGTGGAGGATGGGGAATAAATTCACCTATTTCCGGATAAGACTGCTGTTTTTCAGCAGTCTTTTTAGCTATTTCTAAAATCCCCCTCAATCCCTTGCCAATACCACCATTTTCTGTTACCTTCCCCTCATGAAGACAATTCAAGCAAAACTCCAACAATTACCGGAAGCGCCCGGAATTTACCTGATGAAAGATACCCATGGGGATATTTTGTATGTTGGGAAAGCGAAAAATCTCAAAAATCGGGTGCGTTCGTATTTTCATCATAACGCGCAGCATTCAAAAAAAGTGTTGCGAATGGTCTGGAATATCGCGGATCTTGATTGGCAGATTGTGGATACCGAACTGGATGCCTTATTATTGGAATGCCAGCTGATTCAAGAGCACCATCCTCTTTATAATCGCATGATGAACAGCCACCTCAACTATTGTTATGTTAAATTGACTGCTACTGGACCGGTGTTGATCACCGACCTGGAGCCAACAGATACGTCAGAAGTGGGTGGATTACCGGCAAACATATCTGAGGAATCCCCCCTGCAGACCTCCCTAATACTCGGCCCCTTTCGCCAATATAAAAAATTACCGACATTGATTGAAACATTGCAGGACACTTATCTATTACCAGGAGTCAATCCATTGACCAGTCTCGCCGTGCAACGACAACTGCCTCAAATGACTCAGCGCCCCTTGTCGGAACGTCTCTATCAGGTAAACCAGTTTTTCTTAGGCAATGAGACAACCGTTTTTCAAGAGCTAGAAGCACGGATGACTGCCAGTGCCGAACAACTGAATTTTGAGAATGCTGCGCAACTTCAGCAACATTTAGAACAAGCGCAATATTTCTATCGTTACGTACAAGAACATCAGCAATTTATCGCTAAGAAACGACTACTTTGGTGGACCCCGCTTGAGAGAGATCCAAAACAAAAGAAGGTTTATTACATCAGTCATGGTCAGCTATTGACAAGTCGCGTAATCCCACTAGCAACACCAGTGTCCTTCGATATAGCGCCGCTTTCGGCTCCACCACAACTCACCAAAAAAGATGTGGATCCTCAAGATATTCTGATAAGCTATTTGAAATACCACCAAGTATAGTATCGGTTCACGTTTGTAGATACTTCAACTACGCAAACAACCGCAAGCCATTTTTCACGGCTTGCGGTTGTTTGTCATTTTTTACGGCTTGCGGTTGTTTGTCATTTTTTACCGAAAATAATGTTCTTTTCTATCCTAGCTCAAAACTTCTGCATGACCAATCCGGCTCTTTTCTTTCACCGCGCCAGTCATATCCAATGTTACGCTGTCGATTTTTTCACCATTGGTAAAGACTACTAAAACATCTGTTTCTTTGCCGCTAGCCTTGACTGCGGTTAAATCCATTACAGCAAGTAAGGTTTCTGGCGTCACTTGATCGCCTTCTTTGACCTTCACATCAAAAGGGGCACCTTTAAGCTCTACCGTATCCAAGCCCATGTGGACTAAGACTTCAGCGCCTGTAGCAGTCGTAATACCGATTGCATGTTTTGTCTCAAAGACGCTGACAACTTTCCCATAGACCGGGGCATAGATTTCATTGGCTGTAGGGCGGATTGCAAAACCATCCCCCATCATTTTTTTAGAAAAGACTGGGTCGTTGACTTGATCGATAGCAATCACTTCACCGGCAACGGGGGCATAGATCATTTCTTCTGTCACAGTCCCGGTGCCCTTATCCATGACACTGGCTGTCACGGCTGCTGGTGCACTTGCCCCAACACCAGCTCCCACTGTTGCCAAATCTGACAGATCATCATCATCAAGCGCTGGTTCAATTTTATTCAATGCCTTCACTTGACGTAAAATATAAGTCATGATGAAGGTGATTACCATGGTTACGACCATCGAAACAATCGTCCAAGGATAACTCTTAAGTGGGAAAGACAAAAGACCAGGTAGTCCCCCGACACCGATCCCCAGTGCCCGACTATTGGTAACCGTGATTAGCATCCCACCGATGGAAGAACCAATCATGGCTGCCACAAATGGGTATACGTATTTCAAGTTAATCCCAAACATCGCTGGTTCGGTAACCCCGAGATAGGCAGAGATTGTTGCGGGAACCGAAACTTGTTCCTCTTTTTTATTGCCTTTGTGTTGGAAATAAATCGCTAATACCGCCGTCCCTTGAGCAATATTTGATAACATAATCATTGGCCATAAGTTTGTCGTTCCAAAATCTGAAACCAACTGTTGGTCAATCGCTAGCGTGGTGTGATGTAGCCCGGTAATAACGAGTGGTGAGTACAAAGCCCCAAAGACGAGACCAAACAACCAGTTAAAGGAAGATGACAAACCGGCGTTTACCACATAAGAAATCCCCGAACCAATCTTCCAACCAACTGGGCCTAATAACACGTGAGCCGCAATAATCGTCGGTAATAAAGAGAACAATGGAACAAAGATCATCGCCACCGCTTCAGGAATATGTTTCCTAAAGAAGCGTTCCAAGTAAACGAGTAAGAAACCAGCCAACATCGCCGGAATTACTTGTGCTTGGTAACCGATCTTATCAACAGTAAAGAAGCCAAAATCCCATGTCCAGTTAGCCGCAATGTCCGCAGCACTCGTCCCATTTACGGCATAGGCATTGAGCAATTGAGGAGATACTAAGGTAATCCCTAACACAATCCCCAAAATTTGCGTCGTTCCCATCTTACGAGTAATCGACCAGGTAATCCCGACTGGTAAGAAGTGGAAGATCGCCTCACAAGGTAACCACAAGAAGCTGTTGACACCATTCCAGAAAGTGGAAGCTTGTGTGATGGTTTGATCCCCCAAAAAGCCCAATGGTACCCCTTCGAGAAAGTTTCGGAAACCGAGCATAAGCCCCCCGATGATGATTGCTGGTAATAAGGGCGTAAAGATTTCTGCCAAAGTTCCAATGGCTTTTTGCACTAAGTTTTGATTTTGTTTGGCAACTGCCTTACTCTGTTCTTTGGAAACCCCTTCAATTCCCGATACTGCCGTAAAATCGTTATAAAATGAGGGGACATCGTTTCCGATAATGACCTGAAATTGACCAGCATTGGTAAACATTCCCTTTACACTGGGAATATTCTCAATAGCTTTTTCATTGGCTTTGCTCTCGTCGTTTAAGACAAAACGCATCCGTGTAGCACAATGAGTGACTGCCGCAATATTTTCCTTCCCACCAATCTCCTGTAACAGCTTTTCCGCATCCTGTTGATACTTGCCCATTTCTCAGGCTCCTTTCTTTTCTCGCTGTGTCCGAAGTGTTCCTAGCAGTGTTCCCCTATCTAACCTGATCCTGCCCCTAAGTTTATTCTTCGAGCTTCAGCAAATCCCGCGCTTCAAAAACTTGTATATATAAGTTCGTTACAAGACAATCATAACGGCTCACCAGAAATAATGCAAGCGTTTTATATTTATTTTTTTGCAGCGGTCTAAAAGTATTTCCTACTTTTATATTTTTTAAAAATACCTTCCTATTAATGTTTTTAATTGATTATCCCCAATTTGAAAATATTTATATGAAAATGGTCAAGTATCTTTTAATTTATTGGAGATAACATTTGAAATCGGTGTCATTCTCCGCTATAATGAAGTTGCATGTATAGACAAGTTGTAAGTTTATTTGAAGCAGAGTCCTCTGCTTCAAGCGCAATGTACACAAAGATCAAAAACTGTCTAGGAAATCTCCCTAAGAAACTCCCGACACTCCAAATGATTTGAAACACAGCAAACAAAGAAAGGAGAAGCAGAGAGGCACGCACCTATCTGCAAACAACTCATGAAGCTGACTATGATTACCATTACCTCCCAAGGCTGGCGAGTTCAGCTGCCCTCGGGTAACCAACAGCAACTAACCGACTTTCCTCAGGCAAACGCAAAATCCCTTTTTACTATCATCCAATCGGAACCAACAGATGGAGGTATCCTTTATTGTGAGCTTCCAGAAATTATCACTTTTCCAGAAGGGACTTTTGAGCTGTCCCAGTGGCTGACGGAGAATTTGAATCTGCCGTTTCTGACCAATGTCAAGGTAGATGAGTTCCCTGAAAAAGCTGCCGATTTATGCTGGCATCTCGATTATTATGGCTATCGCCCTGGCAAAGATGAGTACTCAGTGGAAAGTTTACTGACGGTTGGTAATGGCTATCTCGGTTTACGGGGGACGACACCGGAGATGGAAATTTCTGATGATAGCTACCCAGCAACCTATCTGGCGAGTCTTTATAACACTGCCTACTCTCAGGTTCAAGACCGCACCATCGCCAATGAAGACTTCGTCAATGCACCGAATCTACAAAAAATCTACTTAATCATCGATGGCGAAAAAGTTGCGATGTCAGAAACGCAAGTAAGCACGCTCCATCGTTCATTAGATATGCGAAATGGCCTAATGACCTCCCGTAGCCAGCTTTCTTTGGCAGATGGACGGAGTTTAACCATCGAAACGGCTAAATTTGCCAGTATGGCCCAACGAGAATGCTATAGCCTGCGTTATCGGTTCACTCCGGATTTTGATGGCACGATCCAAGTGGTGACGGAAGCTGATGGGACGGTCTACAACTACAACGTCGCCCGTTACCGCAGTCTTGAAAACCGCCATCTAGATGTTTTGAAGACGGCCGTGGCAGGTCCCCACGCTCTTTTAGCGGCCCGCACAAAAGACTCTCACATTACTGTTTTACAAGAATCCTTTTTGCGGAGTCCTCTCTTGGAAACCCATGAGCTCCAAACAGAAGTGACCGATGAAAAAGTTTTTCAATCCTTAACCATCGAAGCCCGTTGCCAACAATGGTATGAGTTGGAAAAAACCGTCCACGTGACCCAATATCGTCCTGACGAGGAACAACCCGCTCTTCATTTAAGCCCAGAGAATCCAGCAGAAAGGTTTCCTGATTTTACAACTTTGTTGGACCTATCTGCAGCGGCATGGCAAGTTTTATGGGACAATGCTGCCATCAATGTTACGGGGGATTTTATGAGTCAAAAACTTCTAAATCTCCACACGTATCACCTTTTGTCTTCCGCCTCCCCTATCGGCAATGTCAATCTGGATGCTTCCGTAACTGCCCGTGGTCTTCATGGTGAAGCTTATCGTGGCCACATCTTCTGGGATGAGCTGTTTATTTTGCCGTTTTATATTTTACGTTTTCCAGAAACAGCGCGGCAATTGTTGCTCTATCGGTACCACCGACTGCCAGCTGCCAAAACCGAAGCCCAAAAAGCCGGCTATCAAGGGGCGATGTTCCCATGGCAATCTGGTCTAGATGGAACCGAACAATCCCAAGAACTCCATCTCAATCCCATCAGCGGAGAATGGAAAGAAGATCACAGCCGCCGCCAACGCCATGTGTCGCTGGCGATTGCCTACAATGTCTGGTTCTACTGGCACAACACAGAAGATCATCAGTTTATGAAAGACTATGGATTGGAGTTAATTTTAGAAATAGCCCAATTTTGGCAAAGTATCGCTACTTTTGATCCGACAACAAACCGCTACACCATCGCTGGGGTCATGGGGCCAGATGAATTTCATGAGGCTTATCCTGGTGCTGAAAAAGGTGGGTTGAAAGACAATGCCTATACCAATATGATGGTGGTCTGGCTCTTTGAAGAATTAGCGAACTTAAAAAAAACGTTCGGCACTGAGGTTTTCCAACAAATCCAAGCAAAAACTGGGGTCACCGACGACCTGGTCTCAAAAATGGAAAAAATCCGACATCAATTAACCTTAGACATCAACTCGGACGGGATCATTGCCCAATTTGACGGCTACTTCGACTTGCTGGACTTGGACTGGGACCATTACCGCGCAAAATACGGCAATGTCTACCGCTTGGATCGCATCTTAAATGCGGAAGGCTTATCCGCTGACGACTATAAAGTCGCCAAACAAGCGGATAGTTTGATGATTTATTACAACTTCTCAAAAAATCAAGTAGAAGAAATCTTACAGGATTTAGGTTATCGGGAGCAGTTACCTGAAGACTATGTCAGCCGTAACCTGCATTATTATCTTGCTCGTACTTCCCACGGATCGACTTTGTCTCGCGTAGTTCATGCCCAATTGGCGGCGATGGTAGATGAGAAGGAACTGGCGTGGGAACTGTACCAAGAAGCCCTTTACTCTGACTATCGCGATATTCAAGGAGGGACGACCGCAGAAGGTATCCACGCGGGTGTCATGGCCGCCACCCTTTATATTCCACTGACGACGTTTGCTGGCCTAGACGTACGAGAAGAGGTAATTCATATTAATCCGAATTTACCAGCTGCTTGGGCCGCCATCGCCTACCACATTACCGTCAAAAATGTGAACTATTACGTGAAAGTCACGACTACAGAGGTGATTTTAACCACCTCGGCTGACACCCGTGTTATCATCAAAGGCAAAGAAGTTCCACTAACGGCTAGTGAACAGCTGGTCTATCCCTATCATGACGAACAAAATAAAAACTGACGGAAAGCCATTTGTTTTTCTGTCTATAAAGGAGTAATTATTGATGAAAAAAGGTTTCGTATTTGACTTAGACGGTGTCATCACCGATACTGCAAAATTTCATTTCTTAGCTTGGCGAGATTTAGGAAAAGAAATCGGGATTGATGTCGATCTCAAATTCAACGAGCAGCTGAAAGGCATCAGCCGTATGGACTCTTTGGAACGCATTTTAGTCCATGGTAAGCGTCAAAATGACTTTACCCCGGAAGAAAAAGAAGCCTTGGCTGCCAAGAAGAACACCCATTACGTAGAACTTCTGCAAGACTTGACACCAGCGGATCTGTTACCCGGAGTAAAAGACTTCTTAGAGGCTGCCAAAGCCCGTCAAATCCCCTGCGCTATCGCTTCTGCATCCAAAAATGCGCCTTTTATTTTGAAAAAATTGGAAGTTTTTGAGCGCTTCGATGCGATCGTGGATCCCGCGACTTTGCACAAAGGCAAACCGGATCCGGAAATTTTTGTCAAAGCAGCTGAACTACTGGGCTTTACTCCAGAAGAATGCGTTGGTTTTGAAGATGCTCAAGCCGGCTTAGATGGCATCAAAGCTTGTGGCATGTATGCTGTCGGCGTTTTAAGTGGAGAACCCCTTCATGGTGCTGACCAAACTGTCCACAAACTCACCGAATTAGACCTCGATGCCTTGTTAAATGCGTAAACTCTTATTCCCGGGCCACTGTTTGGTCCGGGTTTTCCTTCTTTAGTAGCGGACCTTTTTTAAGAAGACGATTGTTTTTCTCGTCAAAAATCACTATAATAATGGGGAAATAGCACTTGTCTAGGCAACTGGTTGCAGCAGACAAGTCGTTGACATCTAAAAAGAAATTGCTGCAGCATGAGCTTTTTTTGCTGTCACTACCCCACCAACAAAAAGTGAGGATGTTTAAAATGAATAAATTTCGTGAAATCTTCTTAGACCTTGAACAAAAAATTATCAACAAAGAATACCCGCCCCAAACCTTGCTGCCTAGCGAAAATCAGCTGATCCAAATATATAATGTTTCACGGGAAACAATTCGGAAAGCGCTTAATTTGTTGAAAAACGCTGGCTATATTCAAAAAAAACAAGGCAAAGGTTCCATCGTATTGGATATGAATCGCTTTGAATTTCCCATCAGCGGCCTGACTAGTTTTAAGGAGCTGCAAAACGCACAACAAATTCACAACGAAACCAAAGTCGCGGAGTTGAAAAAAATCGCTGTCTCCACTAAGTTGCAACAAATTACTGATTGGCCAGTGGCTTCGGAAGCTTGGAAACTCGTACGGCAACGGGAAATTGATGGCGAAGTTGTCATTTTAGACCGGGATTATCTCAATGCTGGGATCATCCCTGAACTTCCCCTCCAAAAAGCCAAAGATTCTTTGTTCGCTTATTTTGAAAACGAACTAGGTCTGGAAATTTCCTATGCTCAAAAAGAAATTACCGTCGAACCCGTCAACAAGGAAATTCGTGACTTGATGACCTTAACGGCTGAAGATCAACACGTGGTGGTGGTCCGCAGTTTAGTCTATCTTGAAGATACTCGTTGTTTCCAATACAGTGAATCTATTCACCGCTTAGACAAGTTTCGTTTTGTAGATTTTGCGAGACGCCGCCGCGTGTGACTCATCAATAAAACAAGTGCCAAACAGCCTTGCTTCCCTGATTCTGGAAGTCAATGACTGTTTGGCACTTTTTATTTCATTTCCGCTTCTTCTTCTAGCGCTTCTTCCACTAGCGTCGGTCCTTTACTGCGGCCTCGACCCATCAATTGCAGTAGTTGCCCTGCTGCCAGATAAAAGCTGGATCTTTTTTCATAGGCAAAGTAACAACTATCCCAAAAACTCGCGAAAGGTTTCTTGCCTTGGTAGTTTTCTTGAAACTCGTAAAACGCATTGCCATAGTTGAAGATGACATTCATCACTCGTTCTTGGAAGAAAGAAGACGGGGCATCGCCGACGTGAGCCAAAGGAGCCATGCCCATATCCGCATAGTGGAAACCATCCTTTTGCCACTGGAGCATCATGTTTAAAACAAGGTAGTTTGCCACATCTTGATCCACGCCATCAGCCACCCGCAATAAATCATAGGAAACCCACTCTTGGTTGATGGCTTGCTGGGTGATGAAGCCGATGATTTTATTCTGTTGGTCCCGAACTACCCCGACTGGATTTGCCAAAAGATAGTCCACATCAAAACGCCCACTAGCGAAAAATTTCTCCCGCTGACCGGCTAGCCACTGATCGCTCACCCTTTTCAAATCACTAACCAATGCTACCGGCAAATGACGGTAATAGGTGAAACGAAAACCTTGAGTGGATGTTTTGCGGTAGCTATCCATTTGCGTAAAGTCTGGTAAGCCACTAGCAAAATCCACGGCCCCAGTTTCACCTATCTTGGTAAACTCAAAGCCTAAATCATGAAGCATCACGACACAAGATTCACTGATTTTATAAAAAGCCAACTGATAACCTAACAAATCCGTATCCTTCAAAAAAGCGCGGGTAGCTTTACCAAAAAAGGTGGGATCCCCGATTGGATTACCTAAAACAAAACAGCGATTGGCTTTTATCTGAAAACCAAAGACCACCTTGTCTTCGCCAGCTTCCTGATAATAATACAGCTGATAGCCTGGTAAGCGGAGACGATGGCTATTTTTATTGCCCTCATAACGAGCCAACAACGCCTCAAACCGATGGGATTCAAAGGGTACCCCTACCTTTTTTTCCGGTTGATACAAATACTGTTGCAGACCAAATAGCACCAAAAGGGATAAGCCTAAACCGATTAAGCCTGCGAACCAAACATCTTCGGACGGAAATAAGACAAAATTCCCCAAGACTTGATTATTCCACCATTGTCCTCGATGGAACCCTGCCACTGCATAAACGATCAATAAGGTGCCAAACAACAAGCTGTCGAAAATCATCGCCCCCCACGAGTAGACAAATTTTTCCCGATAAAACTCATTACGAGCCAACCAGACAGCCAGTAAAACTAAGCAATACACCACCAATAAGCGGATCGAACGGGTTCGCGAAATCGTATTAAGAATCCCAAACACCAACACCACAATCGTCGGTAGGTAAGCTTTTTTCACTTTGGCATACAACCCTCGTGCTAAGCCCAATAACAGGAAACCAACCAATAAATTCAACGTTTGATCCAGAAAATCAAAGGAAAATGGCAACAAAAACTTGAATATCTGATTGATGGCCGAAAGATTTTTCACTGTGGACAGCAATACCATCATAATTCCTGCAAAATACACCGCTACAATCACAACCATATGGGCGACTTTTTGCAGTAAGATGCGTGGTAAATTATCAAAAAAGCGGTTAAGACGGACGCTACTTTGGGTTAGAAAAATCACCAGCCCCGAAATAAAAGGCACGAGATAATAAAAGAGACGGTAATACAGCAACCAAACCACCGTCTGGTTTTGCGAGAAACCCAAACCACTCATTCCCAAAATCATCATAACATCAAAGGTTCCCATGCCCCCGGGTACCATCGTCAGCATCCCAATCAAGGTAGCAATCAAAAACATCGGATAAACATCCGTCACAGCAAATTTCAATCCCATCAACCCACCGATGGCAAGAAAAATTGCCAAGGCGCCACTCCACTGACAAAAAGAAGTGACCATCAGCTGCAAGACACCTTTCGGGAAGAGATCAGCAAACAGTTTCTTGCGTCTGAGGTAAGCTAAAACCAACAACCCCGGCGCCAAGAGACTGCCGATGGTCAACCAAATCCAATAACTGCGAAACTCTGGATGCCAGCCAAAACCAAAAATCTGTACCGCTAAAATCAGCGCCCACAGACTCAGGCCACTCACCATAAACAGGGCCACTTTGGAAACCATCGCTAAGACCTGCTTACGATCGATGCCTTTGCAGTAAAAATTGGCCCGCAGACTCGCCCCGACGATACCTCCAAAGCCGGCAAGATTGTTGATAGTATTGGTGGTCCAAGCCGCTACGAAAAAATCCCCCAGTGACATTTTAGGTTTGCCCTTTTTCTCCAAAGCTTTCACCGTCACCCAGTCGTAGCCCAACATCGGCAAGACGGCCACTAGTCCCAGCACAGCCATAATCAATAACGTACTCCGGCCTTGCTGATCCATGGTTGCTTTGACCTCAGTCCAACTCATGCCATGGGCGATATTCATCACTTGATTGGCCACAAAAATCAAAATCGAGCCAAAAAACAACAATCGCAAAAGCAAGCTATGTTTTTTAAACCACTCTGAAGCGGTATGTATCAAAGAGTTCATGAGTCTCCTCCATTATTTGCAAAAATACTTTTTCTTAAATGGTACTTGATAATCAGTGATTTGCCAAACTATAGCTGTGAACTGGTTATTATTTTCTCAGCCTTTGCTTCTGCTTGTTGAAAAATACGCTGGCTTTCTGCTGTATCTAGGTATACTTTTTCAATCTGAGGCAGATGACACAACGCCAATAAATGTTGGTAAAAAATTTCAAATGCTAAGTCTCTCCTAAACGCACAGTATGAACGCTGGCTACGAATAGCATCTGACAACCCCTCATAGAAACTATCCACTACTTGTTGTCCATCATTTTTTGAGACTGAGTATATCGCCGACCTCATACCAAATTCAGTAAAAGCCAACAATCTTCCCAAGTCCGCTACATAGGTTCCCGTACGTCCATATTCCCAGTCAATAAAAGAAACTGCTCCCGGCTGCCAAAGAATATTGATTGGTAATAAATCGTCATTAGTGAAAACTTTTGGTGAGGAATAATAATTTGATAGATAGATTTGCAGGCCTTGCATCAACACGGAATTCGGTACTATTTTATTCAATAATCGTTGGTGCATTTGAATATTCTTATCCTGTGGTAGATTTGCATTTCTCAAATAACCCGCATTAACAAGTTTTGCCAATTCTACACCAACTAGCGTAAAAGTCTCGTCGGATGCACTTCGCAAGTCCTCCCCTCTAAAATAGGACAATACTAACCAATGTACTCCTGACTCATCAACCAAATTCTTCAGTAGGCGAGGTACCGCTAAAGAGTGGTTCGCTGAATCTATCTGCTCAAGATAGTTTAATTTCTGATAGACACGTATTTCCTCAACCGTTCCTCGCTTTAAAATCAGTTGAAGATTTCTATCTTCTACCAGAAATACCTCATAAGTTTTTTCTAGTTGAGGATCAGAAAACTGTGTTATCATTACGGTTTCATCCCAACCACCCAAACGACGTAACTGCTGTAATCCTTCTGGTTTTAATTTTCTCATTTTGGCTAACCCTCCTTTTACTGTTTGATTTAAGTTTACCATAGTCATACTTGTAACCAGTTATTTCTCATTGTTTCCTAAAAAGCAAGACCCCCGAAAATTCTCTCGGGGGTCTTGCTTCATTTATTCGTTTATTTCGCATAATCCACTGCTCGGGTTTCCCGGATGACAGTGACTTTGATATGACCAGGATAGTCCAGATCGTCTTCGATCTTTTTGCGGATATCCCGAACCAAGCGAGCGGCATCCAAATCAGAAATTTCTTCTGGTTTAACCATGACCCGCACTTCCCGCCCAGCTTGAACGGCAAAGCTTGATTCCACGCCAGCAAAACTGTTGGAGATATTTTCGAGGTTTTCCAAGCGACGGATATAGTTTTCCAATGATTCGCTTCGAGCCCCAGGACGCGCAGCAGATAAAGCATCAGCTGCAGCAACTAAAACGCTGATAACCGAAGTAGCTTCTACGTCACCATGGTGAGAAGCAATGGCATTGATAACCACTGGATTTTCTTTATACTTCGCGGCAAGTTCGGCACCGATTTCCACGTGGGAGCCTTCGATTTCGTGATCGAGAGCTTTCCCGATATCGTGCAATAAGCCCGCCCGTTTTGCCAATTGAATATCTTCACCTAGTTCAGCTGCCAAAACGCCAGTAAGCTTGGCAACTTCGATGGAATGATTCAAAACATTTTGACCGTAACTTGTCCGGAAACGCAAACGACCCAAGATTTTGATCAAATCCGGATGCAAGGTATGGGCGCCCACTTCAAAGGCTGCCTGTTCCCCATATTCACGGATGCGTTCGTCCATCTCTTTACGAGATTTTTCCACCATTTCTTCAATACGCGCCGGATGAATCCGACCATCTTGAATCAGTTTTTCTAGTGTCATGCGGGCGATTTCCCGACGAATCGGATCAAAGCCTGACAAGACCACAGCTTCTGGGGTATCATCGATGATCAAATCAATCCCCGTCAAAGTTTCCAACGTGCGGATGTTACGGCCTTCACGACCGATGATGCGGCCTTTCATCTCATCATTTGGCAGTGAAACCACTGAAACAGTGTTTTCTGAAACCGAATCAGCAGCGCAGCGTTGAATCGCCAATGACAGCAAGTTTTTAGCTTTGCGGTCGGCTTCTTCTTTCGCCCGTTGTTCGGATTCCTTCACCATCAAAGTCAGCTCGTGGTTGAGCTCTTCTTCGGTGGTTTTCATAATGATGTCTTTTGCTTCATCGCGGCTAAGACCAGCCACTCGTTGCAATTCTTGTTGTTGTTCGTCAATCAGTTTTTCGACTTCTTTTTCTCGCTCGTCAATTAATTGCTGTTTTGAACTAAGTGTTCGCTCACGGCTTTCCAAGGAGTGTTCGCGCTTTTCGATGGAATCGTCTTTGCGATCCAGAAGCTGCTCTCTTTGCAGTAAGCGATTCTCTTGTGATTTGATTTCGAGCTTGCTTTCCTTCAACTCACTTTCGATTTGGGCACGATACTTCTGGTTTTCTTCCTTAGCTTCCAACAATGATTCTTTTTTCAGCGTTTCCGCGTCTTTCTGCGCAGCTTGGATGATGCCTTGCGCGGAGTTTTGCGCACCTGCCAACTCTTGTGCATGTTCTTTTTCATGCTTTTGTTTGGCAACGGTGAAGCCTACTAAAAGACCAACAATTATACCGGCGATAGCGAGGAGAATGTAAATTCCCATTAAATCCACCTCCGTACTATCCGTATTCAAATATTCTTGTAGTTTTTTGATAAACTAGGTTGCTTCTGAAAACGCCTGCGACTTGCTGATTTGAACTCTTTTATTAAAATCATCGAAACAGTCACATTTTTCGACCTCATAAGTTCTTCAACATGCTGCTCGCGGTAAAAAGATCAAAATACTTGCGCCAACGTTTTTAGCTACGCCCTAAATAACTGAAATTATCAACATGCCTACATTCGCATGCGTGCAAAGTGCACAACTTTATTCTAATGTTTGTACACTAGGCTGTCAACTTTTTAAAGGTGGAAAAGCCTTGACTAAACAGCGGTAAAATCCTGTTATTTCAGAGAGTTTGCTGAAAATGAAAAGCGCCCGTTATTCCCCAGTAAAAAGCAAGCCCCATAAACTAGCCAACAGATTGCCAACGGAATTTACCATTGACTGCTTTCAAAAAAAAAAACAAAAAAATCAGTTCTCATAGCTCTCAGTGAAGTCCTCGGATAATCAGTAGACCGATAAAAACTCACGCATCGTTCTTCTGAATTCCTCTTAAATATTATCTGACCCTCCCTTATAAGAGCCTAGAAGCTTACAAAAAACTACCGGCCACTGAAAATCAGCTAACCGGTAGTTTGTTTTGGCTATTCCACATCTAAAGGTAATTCTTCTTCAGCAACTTCTTCTACGGGAACGGCATCCCCGATATCAAAGGCTGCTCGTACCAGTTTGTTGAGTTCTTCTTTCAGCTCTGGACGTTCTTTAATATAATTCTTGGCATTGTCCCGACCTTGGCCGATACGTTCGCCATTGTATGAATACCACGCACCACTCTTATCCACGATATCTTTTTCCACCGCCATATCCAAGAGTTCGCCTTCTTGAGAAATCCCGCGACCGTACATGATATCGACTTCTGCCACTTTAAATGGTGGTGCGACTTTGTTTTTGACAACTTTAATCTTGGTACGGTTCCCGATAATATCCGTACCAGATTTTAACTGTTCCGCCCGTCGAACTTCCAAGCGAATCGTCGCATAGAATTTCAATGCGCGCCCCCCAGGAGTGGTTTCAGGATTCCCAAACATAATACCGACTTTTTCACGGATTTGGTTGATGAAGACGGCAATCGTCTTGGTTTTATTGATGGAGCCAGAAAGTTTCCGCAAAGCTTGAGACATCAAGCGAGCTTGCAGACCTACGTGGGCATCCCCCATCTCCCCATCAATTTCGGCTCGAGGGACTAAGGCCGCTACGGAGTCGATCACGACGATATCCACTGCACCACTAGAGACAAGGGCATCGGCAATTTCTAAGCCTTGTTCCCCTGTATCTGGTTGGGATAGCAACAATTCATCGATGTTGACACCAAGGTTTTGGGCATACAATGGGTCCAAGGCATGCTCGGCATCGATAAAGGCAGCGGTGCCCCCTTCTTTTTGAACGGAAGCAATCGCGTGTAAGGCTACCGTGGTTTTACCAGAACTTTCAGGTCCATAAACTTCTATGATCCGACCACGAGGGTAACCACCGACACCTAAGGCCACGTCCAATGCCAGTGAACCACTAGGAATGGTAGAAATTCGTTGATCCACCTTTTCCCCTAATTTCATTACGGCACCTTTACCATAATTCTTTTCAATTTTTTTTAACGCAGCATCTAAGGCTGCTTTACGATCGTCTGCCAAATGATGATCCTCCTTAAAATATGCTAGAAGTGAACTATCTCAAATCAGAAAGGACGAACCAGTCGCCTTCTGAGTTTAATTCATCAGTACTTTTTTATGATACCTGTTTAGAAATCAAAAGGCAAGAAAAAAGCGAACATATTTTCGCATTGTTTAATTTTCCTTTAGCTTTCCTCACTAAAATTATCCTCTGCCAATAATTCCCGCCGGAGTAAGTCTAATCCCGCCATCACAGCACTGTGACGCACATACGCTCGATCACGGGTGAAGTGGTACAAGCGGCTTTCAACACCGCTTGCCGATGCCAAAGCAATCCAAACTGTCCCAGCTGGTTGTTCCTCTAATGTTTCGGGACCAGCCACACCCGTAAAACTCAACCCATAGTCAGTTCCCAATTTTTCCCGACTAGCGACGGCCATCGCTTCAGCACATTCTCGACTGACCGTCCCATAGGTCGCCAAATAGGCCGGATCGATTCCCAATAAACTCGCTTTCGTCTCGGCACTATAAGTCACCAAGCCACCTGGAAAAACCGTCGATACGCCAGGGACATTGCCGATGGTTCCTTGAAATTCCCCGGCAGTCAGGCTCTCTGCTGCTGTGACTGTTTTGTGCTTGTCTTTCAGTAAAGCCACCACCACCTTCTCCAGGGTATTTTCTTCACCATATCCGTAAAAATACTCCCCCACCCGATCCATGATGTGGGCTTCTGTCGCATCTAACAACGCCTGGCCAGTCACTTCTGTCGCGGTCTTCACCGTCAGTCGCACCGTTACTTCATTGGGTTTCGCGTAAGGGGCGATGGTGGGATTGGTTTGTTGATCAATCAAATCCGCCAATTCCGTCACCAATTTTGACTCCCCGATACCATAAAAGCGCAAGACCCGGGAGAGTAGTTTTTCTTCATGAGGAAGTTTTTCTGCCAATAGTGCCTTAGCATGATGCAAAAACATTGGCTTTAACTCACTTGGAGGCCCCGGTAAAAGAAGATACGCCGTTTGCCCCGGTTTCTGATAAAAAATTCCCACTGCTAACCCTGTTTCATTCGGCAATGCTAGCCCCTCAGCAAAAACTAGCACCTGCCGTAGATTATTCGGTGTCATCCTTCTTTGGGCTTTTCTATAAAAGGCGTGTAACTGCTCTAAGCCGGGCTTATCCTCTACTAAGTCTTGTCCGACAAATTCGGCCACGACATCTTTGGTCAAATCATCAGTAGTCGGTCCCAACCCACCACATAACACCACCAAATCACTGCGTTTATCCGCTACCTGCAACAGTTCTAGCAAGCGCTCGCGATTATCCCCTACCACGCTATGGTGATACACTTCAAAACCCATATCCGCCAGTTCTTCTGATAAAAAAGTAGCATTGCTATTGATTACTTGCCCTAGTAAGATTTCCGTTCCCACGGCAATAATTTCAGCTTTCATTTATTTTTTCGCTCCTTATCCACGTACTGCTTCAATCTTTGAATCTGCAGCTAAAGTATAACACAGGGAACCTTTCCTAAGATTTAACAATCCCTTATTTATAATTAACAAATTAGCAGCCACTCGTTTCAGCTGGCTTTCGCCTATAAAAAAGACCGTCACATGTCAACCACGCAACGATCTTTCTCAAACTTATCAAGTTTACATTGAGCCTTTAAATACAGCTGTATTTTTCGCGAAGTAATCTACACCAGAATAAATCGTAAATACCAAGCAAGCGTACAACATGATTTGATCCAATGGCAAGCCCATCAACGCAAACGGAATATTGTTGATGAACAATAGGATAATCGCTACCATTTGGGTCGCCGTCTTGACTTTCCCTGGCCATGCAGCTGCCATAACTTCCCCGTGTTCCACTAATAATAAGCGTAACCCAGTCACTGCCAACTCCCGGCAGACGATGATTGCCACCACCCAGGCCGGTGCTTTACCAAGCTCTACCAACATGATAAAAGCCGTCATGACTAACATCTTGTCTGCCAATGGATCAGCAAATTTACCAAAGTTGGTCACTAAGCCGCGGGAACGCGCAATTTTGCCATCCAACCAGTCAGTGATACTAGCTACTGCAAAGATGATTGCCGCTACCAGATGGGTAACCGGCAGCGCCACATCCCCGGCAGTCACCACACCCCAATCCAAAGGCAATGCCAAAATCAGGATAAAGATGGGGATCATGCAAATTCTGACCACTGTCAGTTTATTAGGAAGATTCAATTTAAGATACCTCTCAATCTATTTTCTCAGTGTATAGAATCATTTGTCTGGATTCTCTGTTTTCAGATGAACTACCTGAAAACTCTTTGTTCTTCATCAACTTTTAAACTGCTTAGACGCTCGGCTGCGAAAATATCTATTTTCTCAGTGTATAGAATCATTGGTCTAGATTCTCTGTTTTCAGATGAACCACCTGAAAACTCTTTGTTTTTCATCAGCTTTTAAGCTGCTTAGACGCTTGGCTGCGAAAATACCAATTTATTTTTACAAAACTCGTCTATTGATAACTAATCTCCAAGTTGATTGTCTTGCGCAAGGCCTGCATGCCAGCTTCCGTAAAGAGCACATCATGGTCATTGGCTTTGATGGCGATATTGGCGCTAGCACCTAATACAATCGTAGCATTGGTTGTGCCTTCTGGTAAGGTGGTGCTTTGAGCTTCATTGGCTTGCAAGGTGTATTGATAGACGTAACCATCATTGACCATCACGCCCACCCAACAAGGCCCTGTCACTTGCCCTTGGAAGTCCAAGCGCAAAGGTGCTTTGGCATCACTAATTTTGATATTTGCCACCGCTTGGGTATTATTAACCATTGTCACAGCCATTTCTTTTTCTTCAGGGGCACTAGAAGATTCTTTTGTACTTTCTTCTGTCTTAGAAGAGCTGGCCTTCGTTTCAGAACTGCTGGACTCTTTGGGTTTGTCCACCACCACAGAAGACGAACCCGGATCGACTAATAGGGGCTCGGAATTGCGGTCTTGGATAGTTTGCCAAGCCACAACGATAATAATAGCTAATGCGATTAAGCTGAAAAAAATCACCGGTAATAAACGAACCCAGCTGTTTTTTGGTTTTTCTTCCACATGCAATGCTTTGCGCGAGCCTCGTACCGTTTCAGGCCGTGGCCGTGGTGGCGGTGGCGGCGTCAATTCTTCCTTACCTTCCAGTACCCGTACTAGGCGATCGCCGTCTTGCCCCACTGCTTGAGCGTATTGGCGGATAAAAGCTCGTACATAAAACGTCCCTGGTAAGGCGTCAAAATCGCCGTTTTCGATAGCCTCCAGATAACGCCGCTGGATCTTGGTGATCTGCTGCAGTTCATCTAGAGAGAGGTTTTTGTTCAAACGGGCTTGCCGTAGTCGTTGCCCGATAGTGGTTGCTTCATTGGCCACGTAGTCATCTTCTCCAGTCTTATTATAACAGCCAGCCGCCGGTCACTGGGATGGTGACCCCCGTCGTATACTGGGCCTCCTCAGAGCATAAATAGGCCACAGCTGCTGCAATCTCGTTAGTCGTCGCTAGTCGTGCTAGCGGGATTTCCTCTGTCAAGGTTGTCATTTCGCTATCGGTGAAATCCTCATTCATAGCAGTCGCTACCGCTCCAGGTGCAACACAGTTCACCGTGATTCCCAAAGTGGCGACTTCCTTGGCATAGGCCTTGGCGAAGCTTTGCTGAGCGCCCTTAACACCGCTATAAACAGTTTCCATCGCGCTGCCGGATAAGCCATACACCGAACCGATAAACACTACCCGCCCATGACCAGACTGTCGTAATTTACTTTCCAGTCCCGCCAATAACAACAGTGGCGTCTCCATGTGTATCTGCCATAGGTTTGCCATCTCTTGTCGGCTATGCTGCGATAACAGGGCATATTTCGTAAACCCAGCCGCAAAAATCACTCCGTCTACTTGGAACAAACCCTCTAGAAATGGCGCTATTTCCCGATAGTCTAACATGTCTAAGCATACCACAAAAAAATCTTGGTGAGGATAGGTTTCCCGTAGTTCACTAACAATTTTTAAGACTTTTCTTTCATTCCTGTAACAATGACAATACAAGGACCAACCATCACGAGCCAACCGGCGACAAATAGCCCCTCCGATATCACCGGAAGCTCCCATTACAAGGGCTGTTTTCATGGCTAATTGGCACCTTCTTCTGGATAAAGGTAATAGACGCCACTAGCTTCAGCATGTAACAAAGTTTCCCCAGCAGCCAAGACATCTTGTAACGTAATTGTTGGAATAATTTCTGGTACATCAAAAATCGTCAAATCGCCATATTGGCTCTGAGTGAACTGATTTGCGATGTATTCTAAGGAGTTCAAGGATTGGAAATATTTTCCTAGCATTTTCTTCTTCAACAATTCCAAATTGGTTTCGTTGACCTCGGGATCTTTGGCAAAATTAAACAAGATTTCTTTTAGCGCCTCAATCATTGCTTCTGGTTGATCACTATCCCCATAAAGTCCTACAAAATGAAACCCACGATCCAAGGTATATTCATAACCAAAGGAATCGTCAATCAAGCCTTCGTTGTACAGGCGCAAATAATTTCCACTAGTATTGCCTAACAACAGCGCCAACAATAAGTTGGCCGCATAACGAAAACGCACCAACTCCCGCGAATCTACGGGTAAATCGGCCAGTCTTCCCCGAATTCCTAACGCCCCTTTCCCGCGACTTAGCGGCAAGGTCCGGCTAGCTTCAGATCGGATTTGACTCAAGGACTCCTCAGGAAAGATTCGCTGGATTTTCCCTGCTTCCACCGCTGGAAAATCTTTACCGGCTTGGTTTTCCCGGATCCAAGCCATAGTTTCTTCTGGATCGATATTGCCCACCACCAACAATTTCATATTGCTAGGGTGGTAGAACGTGTTGTAACACAAGTACAAGTCATCAGCAGTAATTTGATCAATGGTTGCTACCGTCCCCAAGATATCCACCGCTAAGGGATGCTCTGGGTACAAACTTTCTAATAGTCCCGAAAATTGCACAAAATAAGGATCATCTTGATACATACCGATTTCTTGACCAATGATGCCCTTTTCTTTATTGACACTTTCTGGGGTGAAATAAGGCTCTTGTACAAAATCCAACAAGGTTTCCAAATTTAAGCGGATATTTTCCGTAGCTGAAAACAAATAGCTCGTCTTAGTAAAACTGGTGAAGGCATTAGCACTTGCCCCTTGTTTCCCAAAAACTTGGAAGATATCGCCAGCTTCTTTTTCAAACATTTTGTGTTCCAAAAAATGGGCAATGCCATCTGGTACACGGACGGCTTCCGTTTTGCCAAGAGGCACAAACTGATTGTCGATACTGCCGTAGTCCGTGGAAAATAGCCCATAGGTTTTGTGGAAGCCCGCTTTTGGTAATAGGTACACAGTCAACCCATTCGGCAACACTTCCGTATACAAGGTTTCGTTAATTTGGCGATAGTCGATTTTACGCATTGGCTCCCTCTCCTTCCAAGAAATAGATGGCTTGTAGCTGAATTGATTGGGCCACCTTCTGCACTTGGGCCACTGTCACTTCATCGATACAGCGCAAAAAGGTCTCGTCATCCATGACAGATTCCGGTAACCAATTGTCTAGATAGTCTGCTTCAATCAACGCTTGCGGACTATCCAAAGACAACAGATAGGAATTTTTCAACATCGCCTTGGTCTGTTCCAACTCCTCATCAGTGATTTGACCTTTTTGCAGAGTAATTAACTGTTCGCTGATCAAATGCAGAACTTTCTCGCGGTTTGTGGCATCGATCCCCGTTTGAACATTGACAAAGCCACGGAAACTATCGTAGCTAGAGGAAGCATAATAAGCCATGCTTTCCTTTTCTCGGACGTTCATAAATAGTCGTGAATGGGGAAAGCCGCCAAATAACCCGTTGAAAACCATCAAAGCAAAGCGATTGAGTTGGCCATAGTAGATCTCGCTGCGATAACCCAAATTAAGTTTGGATTGGGTAAGGGGTTCTTGTTCTTGCTTTTCCTCGACATAATTGATGGCGGGTTGCTTGAAGAAGATTTCTGGATGCACCCGCTCCCCTTTTGGAAACGGCAATGGAGCAAACAAAGCCAGCATCTCGTCTTCGGTCACATCGCCCACAACAAATATATCTACTTGATCTTCTCGCACCATCTTTTCATAAGTCGTCACCAAATCAGCAGCAGTCAAGGCCGATACCGTCGCCAATGTTCCAAAACTTGGTACTTGTTGATCAGCGTCTTCTTTAAAAAACAGCTGTTGCAACTGTAAAGAAGCGTAGGCTTGTTTGTCTTCAGCAAAACTCTTGATATAAGACAACATATTTTCTTTTTCTACTTGAAAAATTGCCTCATCAAATTGGCCATTGCTGATATTAGGAGCAAACAAGACTTCCCGCAAAAAGGCTACCCCTTGAGCCAAAAGGGCATCATCGCCTACGTACTTGCCATTGACTAGCGTCAACGTCGCATTGACTTGGTGTAAATTGCCTTTTTTGGCCATCCCCACACCAAAACTAGCCCCATAAAGTTCCGCTAATCGACTAGAAAGAGCGGTTTGCGTCGGGTAATTTTGACTATTGGTTTCCAAAAGAGAGGTCAGTAACGTCCGGGCCCCCGCATTGTCTTTAGTATGTCGCGCCGAAAAACGGATCATAAAGCGGACGGTTTTAAATTTTTCAGTAGGGAGTACATGTAAAAAAACTCCCGGTTGGATTTCCTGGGTCATAGGTATTGCCCCTTTCATTTATTTAAAGGAGGATTCAAGTTGAAAAAGCCATTTTACTGGTGGTTTTTTTCAATACATTTTCACTAAATTATAGCACAACCCCCTGACTCAACCCATTGAAAGCCATCCACAACTAGTCGTATCATTTTTCATATTTCCACTTCTTCGTTATACTGAAAACGAAATGCCTAATCGGCTTTCGTTGACTGCATCGGATTTGGTTCATCTCGATCTCGCAGCCGGTTGGCGAAACCATAAAAAATCAAGGAGGAAGGAAAATGATCAAAGAATTTAAAGAGTTTATCATGCGAGGGAGCGTCTTAGACTTGGCGGTTGGTGTCGTGATTGGTTCAGCTTTTACCGCCATCGTCACTAAAGTCGTTGATGGTTTAATTACACCATTGATTGGATTGCTCGTCTCTTTATTCTTCAAAACCAAAAATTTGGATGACGCCATGAATATTCTCGACGTGAAATACCGTGGCAATACCTTTGCGTTTGGCGCTGTGATTAGTGCGATTATTACATTTTTGATTACCGCTTTTGTTTTATTCTTAATCGTCAAAACGGCCAATAAAGCCAAAGCGATGGCTGCTCGTAAAAATGGTGTGGAAGAAGAGGAAGAAGCGGAAATCGTGACGACTGAAGCCCTCTTGTCTGATATCCGCGACCTGTTGGAAGCCCAAGTCGCTGCCCAAAAACCAGCGGAAACAGCTGTGAAGGTTGAAGCAAAAGATCCAGAAAAACCAGAAGCTTAACCCCGAATAAGCTTGCAACTAATAAAAAATGACAGTCGGACGGATTTTCCGGCTGTCATTTTTTTATTTATCAATCGCGGCTTTCACGATTCTCGACGCATTTCAATATGGGGGATACCATCTTCCAAATAAACGTCCGAAGTCGGTTGAAAACCAAAATTGCCATAAAAATTTTGGAGATGGGCTTGGGCGCTGATAACCACGGGTGCTTGCGGAAAATGTTCTTGTGCCACTGCTAACAGTTCTTCCAACAAATGATTACCAAGATGTTGCCCTCGATAAGCTTCATTCACCAAAACTCGACCCAGATGACTGCTGCTTTGGTTGCCATACACACGACCGTAAGCTGCGATTTCACCAGTTTCCGCCGTCAGCCAGACGTGCCAAGCCTCCTTATCTATTTCGTCGATTTCTTGATAGGGACAGTTTTGCTCTACCACAAAGACGGCCACCCGTAGCTTTGCAATCGCGAAAAATTCTGCTGTAGTTAACTCATTGAAGTGTTTTCTCTGACCGTTCATCTTACTCTCCTTTACATAGAAAAAGAGCTCAACCACGATGGTTAAGCCCCTAATTCTATTTGTTACTAACCCAGAAATTCGATTTCCACAGTGCGGGTCAACACGTCAGAATAACTATAGGAGACTCGCTCGAAGGAATTTTCTTCGGGATCTAAATCCACCACAAACACAGATGGATAGGTCTCTGTCAACACGCCTTTGCGTTCTGTTTGACGCTTGCGGCCTGTCTGAGCTACTAACATGATTTCGCTACCGATACGGCATTCCAAGTCTTTCTTGATTGACGCTAAAGTTGTTGGCATCGCGTTCACCTCAGAAGCCATTATACCATATACAAGTAAAAAATTCAAGTTTATCATAACGAAAAGCCGCTGACAATCACTGTTTACCATTTTTTCGAAAATACTGCAAAACTTCCCACGAAAGGGACAATTCTCCACCAGACAGGAGTATGTAATGGTAGCTACTCCGCCAAAAAAGATAACGTTTTCAATAACTTTTATTGCGAATGAAAGCAGTTAAAAAATTTTCGTCGTGCACGTTCCAACGCGTCGTTGGTCCGCTTTGTTGACGTATCTAGATTCCTGGCTGTCACCTTAGCATTCGTCCCTAAAACAAAATCGGCAAAGCAACATTCCTCTAAAGGAGATAAACTATCGGAAAAAGCCGCCAAACTCTCTTCCGCCACCAATTGATCATCGGCAGCTGGCGCCCACTGTCGATAAGACGTATAACGAATCGCATCCGGGCCCTCGTCTTCGATCATCGCTTCCCAAGAAATGGCTCCCACCATTCCTTTACGCTTCAAGGCTGCTTGTTTTCGCAGATGACTTTTGATACGATTTTCAAAATTTCGCTTAAAATAAATACCGATACTGGCACCCACTTTAGGATTGTAGCGTTGGAGGCTCTCATAAAAACAGATCAAGCCTTCTTGCAGCCAATCATCTCCATCAAAATCCTTCAAAAAATACATCCCCTGCAAACGGAAAACGATTGGACGATACATATAAAACAACTCTTCTAATGAATCTTCACAGCCCTTTTTAGCTTCTAGTACCAAATACCTTACCCGTTCCTTCATTTTCTTTCCCCCTAACCTTTTCTAGTAGAAAAAGCGTAACATATTGCCAAAAGGGATTTTCTCATAAAACATCTATTATTTTGCACCAATCAGCCGGTCTAAATAAAGCGCTGCCAATAGTGTCAGAGATTAAGAAAACCTATTTTTTAAGTGGTCTAGCTAAAAAATTTACATAAAAAAGGCTTCATTTAGTCCTCCAAGTTGAATAGTACTATCCATGAGATACAAACAAACCGGGTGCCCTTGCTTCCGAAGAAGGCCACCCGGTTTATCAATATTCGATGAATTCGTGCTATGACTTGCGTCTAACGTTTTTTTCTTGAAGAGATAGCGGGTATGCTATGAAAAGGCGACCTTTAGCTAAGTCGCATCGAGGTGACAGTAGCCCATAAGATGGCTTAGAGTGTGAAGCGTAGACCACCGTCTCTAAGCTTGAATTCGCAAAGTCAACTAAAGGTGCCTCTGCCCATAGAATTCATCTAAACAGACACCATTAAGATGAGCTAGTCAAGCCAAACTCGCTTTTATTTAGCTTTGGCCGATCTAGCTACCATCACGCCAATTGCTCGGCGCCGCTGCCTTTTTTTAAACTAAAAATAACAGATTGTCCGTGCGTTGATTCCATTTCTTTTACCGACACTACTTGCTGTTGTCTCGCTTAGAGGATAGTTCGGCCAATTTCTGTCCCAATTCAGCTAGCTGATCAGCCGTCCACGGCGAGTTGCGGCGAAAGTCGGCAAACTTCAAATCCTCTTGATGGCCGGCAATCTGCTTTTCCGTTTTTTCAATCGTCTTATACAATTCCCGGGCGGAAGTCCGCAAAGCCCCCTGGGAGAAAATCACCCATTGTTCCGCCAAATCGCTAGTCGCCACCGTTACTTGCGTCAGGCGGGTATTCAGTTCACCAGCGACTCGCTCGATGTAGCTATCGGCGGTTTCCCCTTCTTCCGTAAAGACGACTTCCAGCTGATATTTGGTGAAACGAGTGGTAATTCCCGGTACAAACTGAGCATCAAAAACCACGATAATTTCCGTGCCTTCATACTTTGCGAAATTGGACAAGCGATTTAATAACGCGTCTCGGGCATCTTCCATCTTGTCTTGTTTTTTTAATAGCACCAGCTCTGGCCAGGCACCAATCATATTGTAGCCATCGACAATCAACAGCTGTTTTTTCATGAGGGGGCACCACCGTTTGTGCTTCGTTGATTGAAAGCTTCGTAGATCAAAAGTCCCGCAGCCACACTGGCATTGAGGCTTTGCACATGGCCAATCATGGGAATCGTCAACATTTCATCCACTTCTTTGGCAAGACCAGCACTCATGCCCCGGCCTTCATTACCGATGATTAAGGCGATTTTCCCACGAGCATTCCATTTGGTATAGTTTGTGCCCAACATATCGGTGCCAAAAATCCAAAAACCGGCTGCTTTTAGTTCCTTGATGCCCTGGCTTAAATTGGTCACCCGCGCCACTGGAACGTGCTCCACCGCACCCGTCGACGTCTTCACAACGATGGGCGTAATACCAACCGCTCGATGTTTGGGAATGATCACACCATCCACTCCAGCGGCATCGGCAGTTCGTAAAATCGAACCAAAATTATGCGGATCTTCCAAATTATCTAAAATCAAAAAGAAAGGTTCTGGATTTGTCGTTTTTTCCAATAGTTCTGGCAAAGACAAATACTCATAGGGGGTGATAGCTAAAACCATCCCTTGGTGGACGCCGTTGTCACTCATGGTATCCAATTTTTGTTTAGGTACCCACTTTACTGGTACGCTTTGCTCTTGGGCGCTTTGTTTTAATTCATCGATTTTCGCCCCACGAGCATCTTCTAAGATAAATAATTTGTTACCGCGTCCTTGTTTCAAGGCTTCCATCACTGCATGATGCCCGAAAACAAAATTCTCATTTTCAGGAGTCGATACTTGGTCAGAGCTTGCTGGGTGGTTCACTTTTTTTGGTGAACGTTCTCGGTTTGGGCCCTTTTCCAACCATTTTGATTTGCCTTGATTATTGCCGCGGAGATTTTTGTTATTTTGTCGCCGTTTATTTTCCTTCATTGCTTTCACCTACTTTCGCGATACACCACGCCACTAGCTCGTCTAGGCGGTCTTGTTGCTTGGTGAGATGGAGATAGCCCATCAAAGCTTCAAAACCGGTAGCCACCCGATAGGTAGTCACATCGGCATTTTTAGCACTGGTATGACTTTTAGCATTGCGTCCTCGCCGATAAAATAATTTTTCGTCTTCTGTCAATAAATCTGTAGCCAGCATGGCTTCCATCAGCATGGCTTGGGCCTTAGCGGAAACATAATGGGTGGCCATCTTATGGAGGGTATTGGGGCGGGTTTGCCCATTTTCCACTAGGTAGTCACGAATGTACACTTCATAGACGGCATCTCCTACATAGGCTAATGCCAGTCCGTTTAACTGGGTATAATCTCTCATGCGTCTCTTCTCCAACGGGTCCCTTGAGCAGTATCCTCCAAGATAATCCCTTCTGCCTTTAACTGGTCACGAATTTCATCACTACGAGCAAAGTTTTTATCTTTTCGCGCTTGGTTTCGTTCGGCGATCAAGGCATCGATTTCTTCATCCAACAATTCTTCAGCAGCAAATACGATACCGAAGACTTGCAACCAAGCCGCAAATTTGGTCAAAGCCACTTCCAATACTGCCGTTGAAACAGTTGGGGCCTCACTGTAAGTATTCAACCATTTGGCTAATTCATAGACGACAGTGATACCATTCGCCGCATTGAAGTCATCGTCCATCTCAGTGACAAAAGCTGTTTCCAACTCCGCTAAAGCTGCCAAGTGAGCCTCATCTTCCGGCAAGGTCGCGACTGCTTGCCCCAACCGAAACTCCGCATTTTCTTTTGCAGTCTTCAAGCGTTGCAAATTATTGGCTGCATCTTGTAAGGTTTGTTCACTATAGCGAATCGGCCGCCGATACTGGGTAGTCGCCATAAAGAAACGCAACACTTGTGGATCCACCGCAGCCACCATTTCATGGACGGTGACAAAATTACCCAAGGATTTACTCATTTTTTCATCGTCTTCTCCGATAGTCACGTAACCGTTGTGCATCCAATAATTAGCAAATTTCTTCCCCGTTTTCGCTTCGCTTTGGGCGATTTCATTTTCATGATGGGGAAATTCCAAATCTTGCCCTCCCCCATGAATATCGATGGTATCTCCCAACAGTTTCGTCGCCATCACCGAGCACTCAATATGCCAGCCGGGACGTCCTTGACCCCATGGCGCATTCCAAAAAATTTCTCCCGGTTTTGCGGATTTCCAAAGAGCAAAATCCAGCGGGTCTTCCTTGATAGCTTGTTCTTGCCCCGTGCGCTGGCTGGCACCAACTTCCAACTCATCGATGGACTGATCCGACAGTTGACCGTATGCTGCAAACTTACGGGTACGATAATAAACATCCCCCGCCACCGGATAAGCATACCCTTTGTCAATCAAGACTTGGATAAATTCGATGATGTCTTCAATATGATCCATCACTCGCGGGTTAGCCGTTGCTGGTAAAACATTCAAAGCTTGCGTATCTTCTTGAAAAGCAGCGATAAAACGGTCGGCCACTTCTGGTGCCGTCTGCTGTAACTCTTTGGCCACTCGAATAATCTTATCATCCACATCGGTAAAATTGGAAACATAATCCACCTGATAGCCCCGGTATTCAAAATACCGGCGAATCGTATCAAAGGCGATGGCGCTTCTAGCATTGCCGATGTGGATGTAATTGTAAACAGTTGGTCCGCAGACATACATCTTGACCCGACCAGCTTCTAAAGGTTTAAATTCTTCTTTTTCACGAGTCAACGTGTTATGAATTTTAATCATTTTTTACTCTCACTCCATTCAATCTCACCACGCGGGCAGGAGCTCCTACCGCTGTGGCATTGTCAGGTATATCCTGTAAAACAATTGAGCCAGCCCCGATTTTACTGTTACGACCAATGGTAATCGGCCCTAAAATTTGCGAATGCGCCGCCACCATTGCTCCTTTTAAAACAGTGGGATGACGCTTTCCTTGGTCTTTGCCAGTGCCTCCTAAGGTCACTCCGTGGAACAAAACCACATCTTCCTCCACTACCGCCGTCTCCCCAATCACGACACCCATGCCATGATCAATAAAGACACCTGAGGCAATCTGGGCCCCTGGATGTATCTCGATCCCTGTCAAGAAACGCCAAAACTGCGCGTTTAGTTTCGCCAATAAAAATAGTTGATGACGATACAAAAAATGTGACCAACGATGCCAAAATAAGGCATGAAATCCCGGATACGTCAAAACGATTTCCAACGTACTCCGAGCAGCCGGATCATTGGCCTTAGTGGTCTGAATCGCTCGTTTAATCCACCCCATGCATACTCCCCCCCTTGTTAGTGCGCACTTCTTAACTAATTCACACAGCGTCAACGGTATTCAATCTGCCTTCCCCAAATAAGCGGCCTATTTTATCATACCAAGTCTATAAAAAACACGCGGAGTTGCCTTTGCAATAGGTTTCCCTACTCCAAAAGACGCCCCCGCGTGGTCCCACTTTTGTTCACAACAAGGCTGCCCCCTTCCCTAAAAGAAGGAAAATCACAAAAACTTGCTGTCTTAAAATGGGTAACGGTCGTTGCCGTAGCCGGTTTTGACCGACTCCACTCCCAGATGCATTTCCCATCCTTCGTTTGACTGCCTCTCAGCTAAGAGCAATCTCTCTGTAAAACTGGTTAGATGGTACTTCGTCTGTTCAACGTGTTTATGATTGTTAGCGAAAAACGTGCCAGCTAGTCTATTTATTGCTTCAACCCCAAATTAGGCTAACGCTTTGTCCAATTTTTCAATGGTTGCTTCCAGACCCATGATGGCGATGGTATTTGGTAAATCTGGTCCATGCATTTGGCCCGAAGTCGCAATCCGGATTGGCATGTAAAGGTTTTTACCTTTAATCCCTTTTTCTTTTTGAACAGCTTTGATAGCCGCCATGATATTTTCTGGTGTGAACTCAGTCAAGGCTTGCAATTGTTCTTTGAAGGCTTGCAAGACAACCGGTGTCGTTTCTTGTGCCATGATGGCTTTGCCTTCTTCAGTTGGTTCGTCGTGTTCGCCGAAGAACAAGCCCGAAAGTTCCACGATTTCAGCTGCAAAACTCATTTGTGGTTGATACAACGCCACCACTTTTTTCACCCAAGCTTTTTTGTCTTCGGAAGGATTGGCTTCCACGCGACCTGCTTTTTCCAAAAATGGCAAGCACATGTCAGTCAATGTATCCAAGTCCATTTCTTTGATGTAGTGGTTGTTCACCCATGCCAATTTCTTCGCATCAAAGGCCGCAGGAGATTTACTCAAACGTTTAGGATCAAACATTTCCACCAATTCTTTTTGGGAGAAGATTTCATCTTCCCCGACTGGTGACCAACCTAAAAGCGCAATAAAGTTAAACATCGCTTCTGGCAAGTAGCCTAGTTCCCGGTATTGTTCGATAAATTGCAAGATGGACTCATCCCGCTTGGACAACTTCTTACCAGTTTCTGAGTTGATGATCAACGTCATATGGCCAAATTGTGGTGGGGTCCAGCCGAATGCTTCATAGATCATCATTTGTTTTGGTGTGTTGGCGATATGATCGTCACCCCGCAAGACATGAGTGATTTTCATCATGTGATCATCTACGGCTACTGCAAAGTTGTAAGTTGGCATGCCATCACGTTTTTGGATGACAAAATCGCCACCGACATTATCTGATTCAAAGTGGATATCCCCTTTAACCATGTCAGTAAAGGCGTATTCGGTATTTTTTGGTACGCGGAAACGAATCACTGGTTCTAAGCCAGCTGCTTCTTTAGCGGCTTGTTCAGAAGGTGTCAGGTGGGCACATTTGCCACCGTAATGAGGCATTTCACCACGAGCCCGTTGTTCTTCTCGCTCAGCTTCCAATTCTTCTTCCGTACAGTAACACTTGTAAGCCCGATTTGATACCAACAGTTGGTCGATTAATGGTTGGTAAATATCTCGACGTTCTGATTGGCGGTAGGGACCATATGCCCCTGGATTTTCGGGAGATTCATCCCAGTCCATCCCCAGCCAAGCCAAGTTTTCGAGCTGTGATTTTTCCCCATCAGCAATATTTCGCTTCAAGTCAGTATCTTCAATCCGAATAATAAAATCACCGCCATTGTGACGGGCGAATAAATAGTTGAACAATGCTGTCCGGGCATTGCCAATATGCAAATGGCCAGTTGGACTTGGTGCATAACGTACACGAATTTTACTCATCTTATCTCTTCCTTTTGGTTGGAATTTAGGTTGCCTATTCTTTGTAATTTTACATTCAAAAGCTTCATTAGTAAAGTAAATGACGGGGCAAGTTCATTGATTGCCATGATAAGCAAGGCTTTTTTTCAGAAAAAGACGAGCTCGCTTTCAAATAATTCGTCGCATAATCGCCACGCTGGCAAATACCTACTGAATGAGCGTCGCCTTTTATCGCTAAAAAGTGGAAATCGTCTCAAAAAGACTCGTCACCTCCCACATGACTGAGGTAACGAGTCTGATATCAAGTATCCTTAACGATTGTTGCGGTTGTGTCGATTGTTTTTCCCACTCCCATTACTATTTCCAGTAGCTGAATGGCTGCCTTGTTGGTTGTCATAATTGCTGTTGACTGCTTCATTTTTATTATCAATGCCTCGACTAGAATGAGCAGGTTTGGCGAAGATCATGCGTCCCGCTGCCGTTTGTAAAGCACTGGTGACAACAACAGTCAGGCGTTCATTCATATAGTGTTGGCCATCTTCCACCACCACCATTGTCCCATCGTCTAAGTAGGCCACCCCTTGTTGCCGTTCAGTCCCAGCTTTTACCACCAGCACATCCATATTTTCACCAGGAATGACTACCGGTTTGACCGCATTGGCTAGTTCATTGATGTTTAACACCGGCACGTTTTGAAATTCGGCGACTTTATTTAAGTTGTAGTCGTTAGTGACCACCGTCCCATCCAAGAGCTTCGCCAATTTCAAAAGCTTGCTATCGACTTCTTGGATTTCTTCAAAATCCCCATCATACATTTCAACTGAGATGCCGGATTCTTTTTGTAAAGCATTTAAAATATCTAAGCCTCGACGCCCCCGCACCCGTTTCAAGCTATCACCGGAATCGGCGATATATTGCAGTTCGTAAAGGACGAAGTTAGGAATCAAGATCGTCCCTTCAATAAAGCCAGTTTTGGCAATATCATAGATGCGCCCATCGATGATTACGCTAGTATCCAAAATCTTATATTTGCGAAAATGATCGTCGGCCTTACGCTCCAACATCTCTTGTTGGGCTTCAGCAGCTTCTTCGGCTTTTTTCTTGTTGGAAGTAAAAATCTTTTTCCATTCTTCAATCCTTGTTGTGGAAATTTGAAAGCCTAGATAACCTAGCAAAATCATGATGAGAAAAGGAGCGACACCTTTAGCAAAAGGAATATCCCAATTGTAAAAAGGTAAGGAGATAATCACCCCGATCAGCAAGCCGATAATCGTCCCAATCGCTCCAAAGAGTAAATAGGTCAGACTGAGCTCACTTAATTTTTTTTCGATATACTTCAGGGCAGAGGAAATGTGATTCACCAGGAATAATGATAATAAAAAGAAAATAAGTGCTCCAAGAATAAGATTGGTGAAAACATTATTGAGCCATTGGTTTTGCCCTTGATTGATTGCTTCCCAAGCAACCGGCATAAAGGAAACCCCAAGACTCGCCCCCGCCACCACAAGTAAAGTAGTGATGACGCGTTTTTGCATAACTGTTCCTCTCTTTCATATAGTGTGCTAAGAGGCGGTGATCAGAAGGTGAGGGATAAGACGGGAGGGACAGCGTGACGCTTTTTGTCACACTGGCACTCACGGATTATCACCGAACCTTCTCCGCCTCGAAGCCATCCTAGTATAGTGTGCTGAGAGGCGGTGGTCAGAAGGTGAGTGATAAGACGGGAGGGACAGCGTGACGCTTTTTGTCACACTGGCACTCACGGATTATCACCGAACCTTCTCCGCCTCG